>JBDNIM010000013.1:0-1871 GCA_041688295.1 Bacteroidia bacterium | reverse complement strand
TGTTTTTCACTTTTATTTTTGTTAGCATGCAATCAAAATACAGTTGAAGAACTGCCAACAGCTGTTGGAAAATTGGGTAGTTTGGTAATCGTCTCTGACGATGAAACCCTAAAAACACTGAATGTTACGCTGCAAGCCGTGTTCCTGCAACCTTTGCCCTATTTGCCTGCTGGTGAGCCTATTTTTGAATATTTAAAACCAAATCCAGAAACTTTTCAAAAATTATTTTACAATCATAAATCTATTTTAGTGCTTGTTACCAATGATAATCAAGAAAAACTCTCAGAATTATTGGCACCTATAAGTTCAAAAACAATTGAAAAATTGCTAAATGACACTGCCCCAACTTTTATGTTTAAGGCAAATCTTTTTGCAAAATATCAGCATGTGGTTTATGTTTTTGGGAAAGACAACAATGATTTAAGTCAAAAATTACTGAAAGGGCAAGTTAAACTGCTTGAAAGTTTGGTTGATTTCGAACTAAAAGACCAATCAGAAAAGCTGATTGCAACAAACAACAATAAAAATATAGGCTACGAAAATAAAATAAAAAAAATATTTGGGATGTCTATTAAAATTCCAGAAATGTTTGTTCTTAGAAAAGAATCTGACAGTGTTTTTTGGTTTCAATATGATGCCAAAGAGCAATTGAAAGGCGAACCCGATGTTTTAAAAAGTGTCGGATTAATTATTCACTCATATCCTTATAAGGACACGAGCGACTTCTTGTATTCTAAAATCATAACAAAAAGAGACAGTGTTTTAAAATATTTGATTCCTGGCGAATTGCCTGGCACCTATATGGGAACAACAGAAAGCAAGTATTATCCGCCAAGATTTAGAAATATTATTGAGTTGAATGACAATTATACTTCAAAAATTAGAGGTTGGTGGTCTGTAATGGGACTAAGCCAAGCAGGGCCTTTTATTCGCTATGTTATTCACCAACCAAAACTAAATAGAATCTTTGTTTTTGAAGGTTTTGTTTATAAACCAAATATCAATACAAAAGAAAGAGACTTGCGATTAATAGAATCTATTGCGCTTAGCATTCACTAAAAAAATGAAAAGAATAGTTGTTTTTGCCTCTGGAAATGGCAGCAATGCCGAAAACTTAATACATTATTTCAACAATTCATCAAATGCCAAAGTGGTAGCTGTTTTTACGAATAAAAAAGATGCTGGAGTTATTCAAAAGGCAATCAATTTGCGAATTGCGGTGCAGTATTTTAACAAAATAGATTTTTATGACAGTAATGAAGTAATTGAAAAGGTCAATATTTATCAAGCAGATTTAATTGTTTTGGCTGGTTTTTTGTGGTTAGTACCCATTCAATTTATTGTAGCATTTGACAATAAAATCATTAATCTTCATCCAGCCTTATTGCCAAAATTTGGCGGAAAAGGAATGTATGGTAGCAATGTTCATCAAGCTGTTTTACAAGCAAAAGAAGAAGAAACGGGCATAACAATTCATAAAGTTAATGCTGATTATGACAAAGGTGAAATTATTTTGCAACAATCATTCAGAATAGAGCCAATAGACGATGTTTCAAGTATTGAACAGAAAATACATAAACTAGAGTTTGATTATTTACCAAAAGCGGTGGAAATTGTATTAGGACTATGAGATTACTGATTTTGTTTTTAACTTTTTGTATTGTCCAAGACGGTTTTTCGTGGGGTTTCTATGGCCATAAAAAGATTAATGAAATCGCAATTTTCACTTTGCCAAAACCATTATTTGCCTTTTATAAAACAAATTCAGAATATATAATTTCTCATTCCATAGATGCAGACAAAAGACGATATGCAATACCCGAAGAAGCTTGCAGACATTTTTTAGATGGTGATTTTTATGAATGCTGTTT
>JBDNIM010000012.1:0-4393 GCA_041688295.1 Bacteroidia bacterium | reverse complement strand
TAGGTAATATCTCCGCCTCTTTCAATATCAAAAACCTCGATATTTTTTTCTTTTAACATTTGATTATTGAGCAACAAATTTTTTAGTTCGGCACTTTTTCCAAGGGTATAAACATGAGGATGTTCGCACACCAACAAATTAAGTTGTGGTTTTTTATTGTTTAGTTTTAAATCAATGGCTTGGGTAAAAAGCGTTTTTTGCTTTGTCCATGCTTCTTGATAGTTTATTAAACCTAAATCTATTAAATTGCAATCTGTCATGTTTTTTTAGACTGCAAAGCTAGGTTTTTTATTAAGGATTACATAAGTCGCAATGCAACGCCCATCATGTGTTTTAAATTCGGATGTGTTTTGGATCTAGGGGCCATGCATGGCGTGTGTACCCCGATACGCCATGTATGGAATCTCTTACCCTAAAAAATAATAGCACGCGCTTGTAAACGGTAGCGAGATAAAAAAGGCATCAAAACGGTCTAATATGCCGCCATGCCCAGGAATTAATTTGCCTGAATCTTTTAGTCCGTGTTCTCTTTTTAGTTGGCTTTCTACCAAATCGCCTAAGGAACCTACAATAACAGACAGAAGAGCAATGAAAATATTGGCAACCATGGGAATATCGAAAAAATGGGATAAGAGCGCGCCAAGCCCTACATTTAGAACCAAAGCGCCTGCAAATCCTTCAACGGTTTTTTTGGGAGAAATTTTTGTGAACAATGGTGTTTTGCCAATTGCTTTGCCCACAAGATATGCAAATGTGTCGCTGCCCCATATTAAAATAAAAAGGTTGAGAGCATAATATTTTTTAAACTCTATGCCATCGTTTACGGAATAGAAAAACATGAGTAAGGGCACAATAATATACAACAAACCGGAGAGCAAAAGGGGGGTGGTTTTCCATATTCTTTCTTTGCTAAACAGCTCGAAGATGAAAGTGAGCGGCACTAGTAGGAGGGAAAGGAATAGAAAATCGGTCAGTTCTTTTTCTATAAAATGAAAAAAGAAATTGAGCATTACAAAAAATGCATAAATGATGTACAAATATTTTAATCTGTTTTTTTCTTTATGGAAAATGATGTTAAAATATTCCCATAAACCTAACACGCCTATCAAAATGAGCAAAATGCCAAACGAAACTTCGTTAAAAAGGGTCATTGAGACAATGAAAACAACAAAAAACAAGCCGGTTATGGCGCGTTGGGTAAAATTATTCATTGGGTTAAAATGGTTTTTTGATGGTTTTTGTACAAAAAGTAAAGCCAAGCCAACACCAACACCAAGCTAGCGGAAGACAGGAAAATGTTTGGCTGATAAGCATCGTTTGAAATTAGTTCGGCTGTTGGGTTGAATTTTGCAAAATAGGTTACAACAACGGCAAACCCATTGTTTAAAAAATGGATAAACATGCTGGGGTAAATGCTTTTTGTGTAATGTGCCACATAGCCCATAACCATGGCAAGAAACAACATAGGTAGAATTTGTTCCATGTTAAAATGGATGAGCGCAAACAGCAAGCTGGTAATAAATATGCCCCAATGGTGGTTGTTGAAAATTGTTATCATTTGCTTTTGCAAGATGCCTCTAAAAAATATTTCTTCGAGAACGGCAGGTGCCAATGCAATAAAAATTAAATTCATTAATAGGTCTTGAACATTGTTCATGGCGAGCATGTTTTTCAGCAACGCTTTACTAGCTGCCGAACTCATGTTTTTCATAAAGTCGGGAAAGGGAATGGCTTCGTTTATCTGCATAAGCAAGGCTGCGCTAAAGACCAAACCCACAAAGACCAGAGGAATTAACTGCAACAGTTGTTGCCCAATGGGCTTAACAAAACCAACTGCTTTGGCAAAGTAATAGCCTTTTATTTTTAGGAAAACAAACACACTAAAAAACCATGTGCCTAGAGTGGATATTAGATTAAAAAGTTTTAGAAAATCGATGTTTTCTTTGTTGCCAACATTGCTCAACACGGAAGAGAACTCGCTAAAAGGAATATTAAAAAGGGGCATACAAATGGCCAATCCAAGGATGGAAAATAGGACCATGCCAACCAAAGCGAGGCCAATTAAAATAAAAACATCGGCTATAGTTTGAAATCTGTTGTTATCCATGTAATTTTGCAAAGATTAAAATTTAAAGTGCAAAGGTGGTAAAAATTGGTGATATATCTTTAGGAAATTTTCCGTTGTTGCTTGCGCCTATGGAAGATGTGAGCGATCCGCCCTTCCGTTTTCTGTGCAAGAAACACGGAGCCGACCTCATGTTTACGGAGTTTATTAGTTCGGAAGGGCTGATAAGAGACGCTATAAAAAGTAGGCAAAAGCTCGATATCTTTGATTACGAGCGGCCAATTGGTATCCAAATTTTTGGGGGCGATGAAGAAGCCATGGCCATGGCCACAAGAATTGTGGATGTTGTGCAACCCGATTTGGTAGATATTAATTTTGGCTGTCCGGTAAAGAAGGTAGTATGTAAGGGAGCCGGAGCGGCTGTTCTAAAAGATGTGCCAATGATGGTGAGGCTGACAGAAGCGGTTGTTAAAAGCACCAATTTGCCTGTAACCGTGAAAACCAGGCTGGGATGGGATGAGCGTACAAAAAACATTGAAGAAGTGGCGGAACGCTTGCAAGATGTGGGCGTAAAAGCTTTGTCTGTGCATGGCAGAACACGCACCCAGCTTTATAAAGGCAGCGCAGATTGGAGCCTAATTGCTAAGGTAAAAAACAACCCTCGCATTCACATCCCTATTTTTGGGAATGGCGACATTGACACTCCGCAAAAGGCGCTGGAATATAAAAATACTTATGGCATAGATGGCATTATGATTGGCCGGGCTAGCATTGGACACCCTTGGATATTTAATGAAATAAAACACTATATGAAAACGGGCGAGCTGCTTGCTCCGCCAAGCTTGGCAGATAGGGTAGAGGCGTGCAAAATGCACTTGGAAAAATCTATTGAATGGAAGTCGCAGGTGGTGGCCATGAACGAAATGAAAAGACACTATGCCAACTATTTTAAAGGCATCCCTAATTTTAAAGCCTATCGCACAAAATTGGTTTCTAGCAATAACTTGGAAGAGCTTTTTGAGATATTGGAAACCATAAAAACGGTGCCTTTTTACGAAATGGGTGTGGAGCTTATTTAAAAAAATGTTTTTATTTTGAACAAAAAAGAAAAAGCAAGCTACATTACCTCTGTGTTGGAAAACCTATACCCAACTACTCCCATTCCACTAGACCACAGCGACCCATACACCCTGCTGATTTCGGTGTTGCTCTCTGCACAATGCACAGATGAAAGGGTGAGTAAAATCACACCCCATTTGTTTGCCAAAGCCAACACACCGCAGCAAATGGTGCATTTAACTATTGAAGAAATACGGGAAATTATAAAACCCTGCGGCCTTTCGCCTGCCAAGTCGAAAGCCATTTTTAATTTAAGCCATATTATTTTAGACAAACACCAAGGCGAAGTGCCCAAAACATTCGAAGAGCTAGAGTTTTTGCCTGGTGTGGGACACAAAACAGCCTCTGTTGTTATGTCGCAAGCCTTTGGAGTGCCCGCTTTTCCGGTAGATACGCACATTCATCGCTTGGCAGAAAGATGGAAACTAAGCAATGGCAAAAATGTGACCCAAACGGAGTCGGATTTAAAAAAACTGTTTCCAAAATCGTACTGGAACAAACTGCATTTGCAAATCATTTTTTATGGCAGACAACATTGCCCTGCCCGCGGCCACTCAGAAACAGGCTGCATGATCTGCCATTATTTAAAAACGCACTAAGCGATGGGCGTTGCGCCCGTTTATGCTTCTTTTTTTTGATTAGAGTTTTAGGGGAATGTCTGAACCATGATTTGTTTGATTTCTATGATTAGCAATTATTTTTACTTTGTTTAAAGCCATCAAAGCAATCAGAAGAATCATGGTTGAGATTATTTATGGCTATACCGGAATTTAGGCCTTTGCTTCCGACCCGATGGCTCTGTGAAATCATTAAGAACCTAAGGTTCGGCCGATTTTTAAGGATGGAATTCATTCCATCCAATAATTGCAGATGTTCTGAATATTAGCAGAGCCACATCGGCTCAGCAGATACAGAATGACTCACGGATAAAGGGGAGCTAATTTTGAATAATGATTTTGGCTTTATTATTCTGGAAAAATTAGCTCTGCAATTTTAGTCAGAATCTATGCCTTTTAAATGACTAAAGATCGTTGCAAAAATATCGGACGGACCGAATGGGTTTAATTTCATTCAATTCGTTAATCAAAACAAAAAAAGGCTTTGATTATTTCAAAGCCTTTTTTGTTTCTTTTTATCTGTCGCCTCTGTTAACAAAGCTTCGGGAAGTATGCCCCGTATATATTTGTCGAGGGCGGCCAATTGGCTGGT
>JBDNIM010000153.1:0-1207 GCA_041688295.1 Bacteroidia bacterium | reverse complement strand
ATGCTAGCCAAAACAATCATGCAAGAATCTCAGCATGTTATGATGGCAGGCGATGGGGCCGAGGTGTATGCAAAACAAATGGGTTGCGAATTTCAAGCAGACGATTATTTTTTCACCGAACACCGTTTTCAACAATGGCAAGCCATAAAAGACAGCGACAATTATCAACTAGACCACACCGCAGCCCCTCAAAACAAAATGGGAACCGTTGGGGCTGTGGCTTTGGATGAAAACGGAAACATTGCAGCCGCAACAAGCACGGGCGGCATGACCAACAAAAAATATGGACGAGTGGGCGATTCGCCCATTATTGGTGCCGGCACCTATGCCAACAATCAAACCTGCGCCATTAGTTGCACCGGACATGGTGAATTGTTTATTAGAAGCGTTGTGGCCTACGACATTAGCTGCCTAATGGCCTATAAAAAAATGACCCTCCAACAAGCTTGCAATGAAGTTGTTATGAAAAAACTTGTAGATATAAAAGGCGAAGGCGGCCTAGTGGCCATCGATGCGCAAGGAAATATTCAAATGCCTTTTAATAGCGAAGGCATGTATCGCGCCAGTATAAATACAAATAATGAACTGCTCGTTGAAATATATTAAGCCATTCCATATTTGTAAAATTCTGCGCAGCATAATTATACAATTAGCAGCGCAAATGCCTTGCTATAAAAAATATTGGTTAAAACCATTACACTATTGCAATATTTCATATAGTATGAAGGGATTTCTTTTCTTGGCTCTCCTCATTTTTTCAACTGCAAATGCGCAGCAAACCGCTGGTAACTATCAGTTTAAAAAAAACATATTCCTCGTTTCCACACCCATTAGCGCATCCGTTTTAGGCTTCAGTTTATACAAACAAGCCCATATAAAAAACACCACTCAGCCCGAAATTCTACTTTTAAACCGCCAACAAATAAATGCCTTTGATAGAATAGCAACCCACCAATGGCAGCCAAACACAGCCAAAGCCTCAGACATCCTTGCCCTGTCCACAACCCTTTTACCCCTCCTTTTTTTAACCCACGAACACAGCAAAAAAGATTTCTTTAAAATAGCAAATGTCAGTTTCCAAAGTTTTTTGCTTAGTCAAGCATTGTGCAACAGCGTAAAACTGACCAAAATAAACCGCCCCTTCCTCTACAACGAAAAAGTGCCCATGGCCGAAAAACTAAACAAGGAAAACAACCTCTCCTTCTTT
>JBDNIM010000011.1:0-4449 GCA_041688295.1 Bacteroidia bacterium | reverse complement strand
TAGATTTTGCCCAATTAATGCGTTCTATTTTATTAAATTCTAACAAAGATTTTATTAGCTTGGAAGAAGAGTTGAAAATTAGCCAATTGTATTTAGATATTGAAAAAGTAAGGAAAAACAATGCCTTTGATTATGAAATTAATGTTGCAAAAAATATTGACCCTAAAATGTTGGTTCCTCCACTTATTTTACAACCTTTTTTAGAAAATTGCATTAAGCATGGTTTTGTTCAAAAAACATTAGATGATAAAGGTTTAATTGAAGTGAAAATAAGTAAAGAAAACCACCGCCAATTAATAGAAATAAAAGACAATGGTATTGGACTTGTCGAAAATAAAAATCCATTAAACAGTCATCAGTCTATGGGTATAGAGATTCAAAAAGAGAGATTACAACAATATGAGCAAACCCATAATTTAAAATATAAAATAACAACTAAATTTGTTAAAAATGAAGGTTCAATTATTACAATTGAACAACAAGTTTAGTTTTTCTCCAAATATTCATTAAAACCCGCCAATTGTTCATTTTGGCAAAAGTTGATTATTTAAGGATTTATGTTTGTAGGGTGTTTAAATTCATTGTTTTATTAATGTTATTTGTTGGAGTAGTTGCCAATGCACAAGATTTGCAAAAATTTGGCAAAGGCAAAGCTTTTGACAAAGGCGGGAGCATAGGCGTTGGTATGATGATGACAGCTCAGCAAGGTATTCAAGCTAGAAGAGTGCCATTTAGTTGGTATATCAACGGGTCTCCAACTTTAAAGTTTTATGATATAACCTTGCCTTTTTCGTTTGTTTACAGCGAGCAGGAGCGAAATTTTACTCAGCCATTTAATAAATATGGCGTAAGTCCAAATTATAAATGGCTAACGCTACACGCAGGTTGGCGCAATGTGCATTATAGTGATTATACATTAGCGGGTGCTACTTTTTTAGGTGGAGGCTTTAATATTAATCCTGGCAAGTTTAGAGCAGGTGCTATTTACGGTAAATTTAGAAATAAAACAGTGGTTAATGGTGAGCAAACAAGTCGGTTTTCGTATCTTTTACCTAGCTATGAAAGATGGGGGTTTGGCGCAAAAGTAGGATTTGGCAAAGGAGGCAATTACACCGATTTAATCTTTTTTAGAGCGAAAGATAGGTTAGATAATTCTGTTATGCAAAGAGCCGACTCAAGCAATGTTAGACCAATGGAGAATGTTGCGATTGGGTTAAAATCCAATTATACCGTTCTTAAAAAAATTGATATTAATTTAGATTTTGCTGTAAGTGCTGTTACACTAGATAGCCGATTGGTAGATAGAATAGATGGTCTGAAAGCAGTACAACCATACAAAAATATTATTAAAATAAACCGTTCTACTGTTCCATATTTGGCAGGTGTAGCTTCCATAGGTTATTTTTATAAATTTTTTAGAATTAGAGCAGAATATAGAAGAGTTGATCCTGAGTATCAAACACTCGGAAGTTATTATGTTAATAATGATTTAGAGCAATATACTTTGTCGCCTAGTTTAACCATTTTGAAAGGGAAAATAATGCTTAATGGAAGTTATGGAATTAGAACAAATAATCTTTTGGGCGACCAAATAAATACAACCACTAATCGTATTGGCTCTGCATTTTTAAATATTAATCCAAAACCAAATTATGGTTTTACTTTCAATTACAGCAATTATGGAACAAATACTGGAAATGGACAAGCAATTTTAAATGATTCTATTATTTTTAGTGTTGTTAATCAATCTTATGGCGGAAATTTTAGAGTAACTAAAACAAAAGGTGATTTAAGTAAGAATTTTAATCTCAATAGTCAATATCAAAATTTGAACGACAATAATATTGTTACAAGAGCATTTACCGAAAGCAGAAGTTTTATTATAAATGCAGGATACAATGTTGGAAGAGGAAAAAAAGGGTTCAATGCTGGTAGTGGTTTAAATTATTCAAATATTAAAACTTATAATAGAGTTTTTCAATTGCTTGGCCCAGTTATTAATATAAGAAAAAATTTAAAAAAAATAAAAACCAATATTTCTGGAAATGCTTCCTTTTTAATGAAATTTCAAAATACAGCCACACAAGGTAATGTAACTAATTTCGGTGTAAATTTAACTTACACTCCACATAAAAAACACAACTTTAATCTTTTAGCAAATGCCACATTTAACAATACAAATATTGCCTCTATTTACACTTTTCGTGAACAAAGATTGAGCTTTAGATATAATTATCAACTATAAAAAATATTAACTATGAAAATAAAATCCACCTTCTTAAAATTTTTATTCTGTTTAGCTTTCCTGTTGTATAAAACAATAGGATTTTCTCAAAGTATAAATGTTACTGTTACCATTTTACCACCATACGACCCCAATTTGTTTACCTATACAGACGATGAAAGCAAAGTTGTAATTACACTATTCAATAATTCCGCTTCTTCTCAATCTGTAAAAATTAAAGGCACTTTTTTAAGCACAGATAGTAGAATATCACTTTCTACAAATCCTAATTATCAACCGCCTGCGCCAATTGTTTTAGCCCCCGGAGATACAAGAATGTTGAGTTCTTCAGATTTATACCATATTTTTCCTGATGAAAACAGCATCATTGCAACAGGTATTAGCAGAGAAGAAATTATTAGAACCCGAAGATTACCTGCCAATAATTACCAATTGTGTATAACTGTTTATGATTATAATTCTCCCCAACACACTGTGCCTTTAAGTGCTCTAATTCCATCAGGTTGCTCTGCTCCTTTTAGAGTTGGCTTAATCAATTCGCCCCAAATGCTTTCTTTTGGTGGTATTTCTTGTGGTGAAAGATTAAATTATATGGATATCCAAGGTTTTAATATCAATTGGACTATTCCGCCAGAATTTCCTGTAGGAGGGCGGTATGTTTTAGAAATGATAGAACTTTATCCTGAAAACAGAAACGCTAATGATGCTTTTGAATCGGCTACCTTACCAATATTTTTTAATGACAGTGTAGAAAATTCCAATTCCTATTTTTACAGCATGGGCAATCCATTAATGGAGCCTGGTAGAAGCTACGCCATTAGAGTAAAAGTTGTTGACCCTACGGGAGGATTAAGATTTGCAAATGGGGGATATTCTCCACCTTGTGTTATCAGATATGGCGAAAATAACAGTGGCAGTGTTACCTTAGAAGGAGCATATCCAATCAATTCAGAATATATTCCTTGGCGATATTTTCCTATTACTGTTAAATTTTCTCCTTATGATGATAGATTGTATCAATTTGATTTTAATTTAGATTTAAAAGAAAATGGCACTTCTGTTTATACAAGACACGAAGATTTAAGGTGGCCAGATGGCCCTGCTCGTTCCCAAACTGCTGCCGCACGCATGACAATTGTAGAAGATGCCAGCAGGCATATTCCTGTTAATGAATCTAATGCTTTGGTAGGACAAGAGTTTTTAAGAGGAGCTACTTATCGTTACAATGTTGGCGGATATTTTTTACACAGAACAACAGGCGAAAGTGCACCCATAAATGTGAATTGTTCTGACGAATTTATCTCTGGAATTGGTGTGCCTGTCAATCAAAGTCCGTCAGATAATTCTATTCAAGAGCCAGGAACAATTACCTTAAGATTTCAAACAGCCGATTTTCCAACTTTGCCTTTACCCACTTTTTCTATCGTTTCTTCAGGAACATCAGCTCGCCCTGCTTCTAATTTTTATAACCAAGGCATCGAAGAACGCTATAAAATTGAAGTTTCTAGAACAAGAAGTTTTGCAACTATTTATAGATCTTTTTCTCAAAAATTTGCCCCAAGGGTTGATTTAAACCAAGCCATAGATAATAATAATTTATTAAATGATTCTGTTTATCGCTCACTAAATAAATCATTTGATTTTACAGATACAGGAGAATATTTTTGGAGAGTAAAATGGCTAGTGGACGATGCAGATGAAAATAGTGCTGCTTATGCTACAGGGTCAATCTGGAGATTTAGAATAGGGACTAGTGGCCCAGAAATTATACCCGATATTCCACCCAGAACACCTGCAAGTTGTTTGGCCGATTGCGAAACACCAGCTCGAACAGATAGAACTTCTGTTTCAACAGCTGCTGCAAGAGGAATAGTTATTGTTGGGAAATTTAATATGACCCTTACAGAAATCAATTGGAGTGGCACAAATGCAAGTGGTAGGGGACACATTCGTGTTCCCTTTATGAATGCGCCTGTAAAAGTCAGTTTCACTAGTATTCAAATAAATAGTAGAAATGAATTGATTGGGGGTGATATTTTTACAGAAACGGATAATTCTACATTGGTGCCCAATTCTTTAGCAAGAGCAGTTGGTGTGTTTACTGGAATAGGCGAAGGCCAAGGGCAACAAATTAATGAATGGATGACCACAAGCAATCGGTTAGTTAGTCAATTAGTAGGTAGCGAACCTGTTGGAATGCCTTT
>JBDNIM010000152.1:0-5482 GCA_041688295.1 Bacteroidia bacterium | reverse complement strand
TTGGTAAGGAATTTGTGTTTAAGGATTTTGTTACTGTCATACAGTTTATAAATGAAGTAGCACTTTGGAGCGAAAAATACAAACACCATCCTGTTTGGACAAATAATTACAATAAATTAAAAATTACACTATTTACAGATTCTGAAAATAGCATTACTGAAAAAGACTATCAATTGGCATCAAAAATAAATGATATTTTGGAGGCTAAATACATTTGTAAATAGGCAGACAATATCGGCTTTTAATTGATAATGGAGAATTGATAATGATAAAAAAGTAAAAATTAAAGGTGGTTTTCTAATTGTTTTTACCAAGGATAAAAAAAAGGTTAAAGAATTGTTAGTTGAATGGTATCGTAATAAAGCAAATGAAAAGTTCAATGAAATTGCACTACCATTGATCAATGGTTTTATTATTCGGCATAAATTATCAATTATTAATTGTCAATTATCAATTAGAGAAATGCCTACACGCTGGGGAAGTTGCACACCTAAAGTGGAAGTTATTTTAAATCCTGAATTGATTGAGGCACCGAAAGGTTGCATAGAATATGTAATTATAAACGAACTTTGTCATTTAATACATTACGACCACACACAGAAATTTATAGATTTACAAACCAAAGCAATAAAAGACTGGGCAAAGTGGAAAATGAAACGGGAGAAACTATTAGCATGAGAAGCCTAAATTTAAACAAACAATAAGCAAAAAAAACATTCGACCAATTGACTTTTAATTCTCCCAATCCATATCTTAGTACATCCACTTTATGAGCTTCTAATCCCCCAAACTATTATTTTATTTCACAATTAAAAATTGGCAAGATATTTGGCGTATATGTATCAACAAAAAATAATATATTTGCATTTTTATGATAAATTCTCTCTTAAGTAATATTTCAAAGGTTTTTGGAGGCTCCAAAAGCGAAAAAGACATAAAACTAGTTCAGCCTTATGTGGCTGTAATCAACAGTTTCTTCAATGAATACAATGCCCTTTCAAATGATGAGTTGCGTGCTGTAACAAATTCATTGAGAGAAACAATAGCAGACAAATTAAAACCCATTGACGACAAAATAAATGCCATAAAGGCAGAAATCGACCTTTTGTCGGTAGAAGACATTATTAAAAAAGACAGTCTTTTAACAGAAGTAGAGCAATTAGAGATAGAAAGAAATAAATCTTTAGAAGTTGTTTTATTAGAAATATTACCAATGGCCTTTGCAGTTGTAAAACAAACGGCAAAGCGTTTTTCAGAAAATGAAGAACTAATTGTTACCGCTTCAGAAATGGATAAATTACTTGCCGCCACAAAATCAAACATTGTAATTAAAGGCGAAAAAGCCCATTTTGCAAATGAATGGTTAGCAGCAGGCGGAAAAATTAAATGGAACATGGTGCATTATGATGTTCAGTTAATTGGAGGCGTTGTTCTGCACCAAGGAAAAATTTCTGAGATGGCAACAGGAGAAGGAAAAACATTGGTTTCTACCCTACCCGCCTTCCTCAATGCTTTGAGCGGAAGAGGCGTGCACATTGTAACAGTAAATGATTATTTGGCACGAAGGGACTGTGAATGGAACGGCCCAATTTTCGAGTTTCATGGCATTTCTGTCGATTGCATAGACTACCATAGACCCAACAGCGATGAACGAAGAAAAGCCTATTTGTCTGACATTACTTATGGCACAAACAATGAGTTTGGCTTTGATTATCTGAGAGATAATATGGCACACTCTAAAGAAGAATTGGTGCAAAGAAAACACCATTATGCAATGATAGATGAGGTAGATTCTGTTTTGATTGACGATGCAAGAACACCATTAATTATTTCGGGACCTGTGCCAAAAGGCGATATTCAAGAATATAGCGCACTAAAACCAAGAATAGAACGCATTGTTGAAATGCAGAAAAAAGCAGTCAATGGATTTATTAACGAAGCCAAAAGACTCATAGAGGCTGGCAACACAGGCGAAAAAGAAGGTCAAGGCGGCTTGGCTTTATTAAGGGCATTTAGAGGTTTGCCAAAAAACAAAGCCATTATTAAGTTTTTAGGAGAACCAGGCATGAAAGCATTGCTTACAAAAACCGAGAATTACTATCTTCAAGACCAGCAAAAACAAATGCCAAAGGCCGATGCAGAGCTTTATTTTGTGATTGAAGAAAAAAACAATCAGGTGGAATTGACAGACAAAGGCATCGATTTGATTACCCAATCTGGGGAGGAAAAAGACTTTTTTATTATTCCAGATGTAGGTGCAGAAATAGCAGAAATAGAAAAATCAAATTTGGACTCCGAAGAAAAAATCAAGCAAAAAGAAACATTGATGCGCGAATTTTCATTGAAATCTGAACGCATTCACTCTGTTAGCCAACTGTTAAAAGCCTATACTCTATTTGACAAAGACACCGAATACATTATTGTAGATGGCAAAGTAAAAATTGTTGACGAGCAAACAGGTCGTGTATTAGAAGGCAGAAGATATAGCGATGGATTGCACCAAGCAATAGAGGCAAAAGAAAATGTTAAAATAGAAGCTGCTTCGCAAACATTTGCAACCATAACACTGCAAAACTATTTTAGAATGTACCACAAACTTTCTGGCATGACTGGAACAGCTGAAACAGAAGCAGGAGAGTTTTGGGAAATTTACAAGTTAGATGTTGTTGTTATTCCAACAAATAGAAAAATAGACAGATCAGATTTGGATGATTTAATCTATAAAACCAAAAGGGAAAAATACAATGCAGTAATTGAAGAAATTGCAAAACAAACAGATCTTGGCTGCCCTGTTTTAGTGGGAACAACATCAGTAGAGATTTCAGAATTATTGTCAAGAATGTTGAAATTAAGAAACATCAAACATAATGTTTTGAACGCAAAACAAAACCAAAGAGAGGCTGAAGTTATTGCAGAAGCAGGTTTGCCTGGTTCAGTAACAATTGCCACTAACATGGCTGGTAGAGGAACGGATATCAAGATAGGCGAAGCTGTTAAAAAAGCAGGCGGTTTGGCGATTGTAGGTACAGAGAGACATGATTCCAGAAGGGTTGATAGGCAGTTGAGAGGTAGAGCAGGTCGTCAGGGTGATCCAGGTTCTTCATTGTTTTATGTTTCATTGGAAGATGATTTGATGCGTAAATTTGGTAGCGACAAAGCGGCAAAACTAATGGATAGATTTGGATATAAAGAAGGCGAAGTCATTCAGCACTCTATGATGAGCAAAACCATTGAGCGTAGCCAGAAAAAGGTAGAACAAAACAACTTTGGAATGCGTAAACGCTTATTGGAGTATGATGATGTAATGAATAAACAAAGAACCGTTGTTTACAAGCGTAGAAGAAACGCTTTGGTTGGCGACCGTTTGTCTTTAGATATCATGCACATGATTTCAGACTGGTGTGACGAAAAAATTATTGGAGCAAAATCAACCGATAATTTCGAACAAATAAAATATGATTTAGCCGTTTCTTTTGCAGTTGATATTCCTTTTTCTTCAGAAGAATTCAAATCAACCAAAGCCAATGAATTGGCAGATGAACTTTATCATCAATTGAACGAAATTTATACAAAAAGAAAAAATGAAATCATCACGATGGCTATGCCAGTTTTGAAAAATATTTTTGACAAAGAGGGCGAAAAAGTTGGACAAGTGCTAGTGCCATTCACAGATGGAATAAAAGAAATTGGGGTGCCAGCAGATTTGAAAAAAGCAATTACTTCAAAAGGAGATGCCTTAACCAAAGAATATGAAAAAATTATTTCTTTAGATATTATTGATGATGAATGGAAAGACCATTTAAGAGAATTAGACGAACTAAAACAAGCCGCCAACAATGCAACATTCGAGCAAAAAGACCCATTACTTATTTATAAAATAGAATCTGTAAAATTGTTTCAAGGGTTGATTTCAAGAATGAATGACAAAATATTGTCAATGTTGTTTAAATCTCAAATAGCTGTGGAAGGCAACAAGCAAGTGCAAAAAGCACAAGCTCCAGTAAAAACGGACATGAGCAAAATGAGATTGAGCAGCAATGCGGATATGCCAAGAAATAATGGTGGAATTATGTCCAATGTTGATGATGAAAACATGTCAAAATTAAGCCGTGGCGATAGAAGAAAACAAGAGAGAGAACAACAAAAGAAACGATAAAAACAGGAATGAAATATTTTATAGCAATATCTTTTTTTATGTTTAGCTTGCCTATATTTTCTCAAATAGAGGTAAAAAAACCAGAAAGTTTGGATGGACATATTTGGAGCAGAACCGCAAAAAAGAAACATCCTGATGCTAAAATAGATGGTTACCACATTTTAATTTTTAATGGCGATAGCCGTGCAAAAGCAGAAGCAATGAAAATGAATTTCATGCTAGAATTTGCAGATTTTGCAGAAGTTGTGTGGGATGAGCCTAACTTTAAAGTTTATGTTGGATTATTTAAAACCCGTTTTGAATGTATGAGACTTTTTAATCAAATAAAAAACAAATACTCAACAGCAATTGTTGTAAAGGATAAAATAAATTATCCTCCAATAAATTAAAAAAATATGAAAACAATCTTTTCAAAACTGCTGTCTTATATTACTTTGAACAAAAAACAAAAAGCTTACGGAACGGAAAATTCAGAAACAACACAACCAAATACAAATTTAAAGTTAATGCACGGTATTAATCGAATTTCTATTGTAATGTTTCTAATTGGTATTATAATTGTAGTGGTAAAAATAATAAAATAAAAAAAATAAAGGTATGATGTATTTAGTGTTAGGAGTCGTAATTATGCTAATCAGCTCGTGGGTTGGCAAAAGATTAAAATCAAAGTTTGAATTTTACTCTCAAGTTTCGTTAAAAAACAACATGAGTGGCGCAGAAATAGCGGCCAAAATGCTTGCCGATCATGGCATTCGTGATGTAAAGATTTTACAAGTTGATGGTCAATTAACAGACCATTACAATCCTTTGGATAAAACAGTAAACCTTAGTGATGTTGTTTATCATGAGCGCAATGCTGCTGCTGCTGCTGTGGCTGCACACGAATGCGGACACGCTGTTCAACATGCAGAAGCTTATGCTTGGCTTGGGTTGCGTAGCAAATTAGTGCCAATGGTAAACATCAGTTCTAGAATTATGCAATTTGCTAATATGATTATGCTAGTAGCTGGTGGTGCTTTGTTTTACAGCGAAAACCCAATTGGTACCACAGTTTTGATGGTCTTAATAGTTGCAAACTTAGCTTTAACTACTTTTGCAATGATTACCTTGCCAGTTGAGTTTGATGCAAGCAGAAGGGCTTTAGCCTGGATGGGAACATCAAGAGTCGTTACACATGAAGAACACGCTGGCGCAAAAGATGCGCTAAAATGGGCCGCTATGACCTATGTTGTTGCTACTCTTGGCGCTTTGGCCAACTTAATGTATTTTCTTTCAATTTTCTTAAGAAGAGATTAATCTCCAAAATGTTAAAAACAAGTTTTTTAA
>JBDNIM010000151.1:0-2934 GCA_041688295.1 Bacteroidia bacterium | reverse complement strand
GAAATCAGCTGTCCGAAAACCGATTTTGATGAAAAATAGTTACTTTTGCTCATGTTAATTTTGTTGCTTAAGAACTACAAAATTACAAAAATAAAAAGTAGCCTTATTTAGGCTACTTTTTTATCGGACAACAATGATTTTAAATTGGTTAATTGTGATTAAATTTTATGGCTGTAATTATGGTTTGGTAACATCATTATCATCTAAAGTAACGGCTGCAATTCTAGTCAATGCTCTTCCTAAAAGTGTCGCGCCTGTTTGTAAGGTAATGGATTGGTCTGCCAAGATATTTCCTTTCATTTCGGCAGTGGTTCCAATGGTAGCAGAGCTTCCTACTTGCCAGAAAATATTTTTTGCAGAGGCGCCATTGGTTAATGTCACTTTAATTCCGTTACCCACCGTAAGTGTGGAAGAAGGCATTTGAAATATCCAAACGGCATTTGCATTTCCTTGTGCATCAAGTGTAAGATCAGAGCCTGTAATTTCAAATGAACTTATACCTGAGCGATAAAGTCCTGGAGCTAAAGTAAGACCACCCAATTGACCAGTGGAGACAATTATTACATTTAGTGATCTTCCAGCAGCATCATTAAATGCCGTTGTTAAACAAAGTTTAGCATTATTTGATTTTGTAGTGTTGATTAGTGTAGAACCGTTAATGACAACTCCTGGTGGAAATCCTGTTACAGAACTGCCTGGACTTAAACCAAGATCACCATCAACAACGGTACCGCCTGTATTGGTTACGGCAGATCCCGCTAGTACTGCAAAATCTGCAGCACAATCCAAATCAACTGTCGGAGGTCCTGAAGGTCCCATTGTAGTAAATGTCCAAACAGTATCATTTGCAAGGGGAGTGCCTGCTAAGTTTTGAGCTCCGGTAGTTATTGTTGCTTTGTAAGTTGTGCTTGGCAAGAGATCATTTGTAGGATTAAATGTAGCTGTAGTTCCGCTATAAGAAACGCCTCCTCCTATTGGTGTAACACCTTGTTTTAATGTAAAGGTTGTTCCGTTTATTGTGGATGAATTCATAACCATATTAAATGTGGCTGTAATGTTTTTATTCACTACTACCTTGGTTTCAAGGTTACGAGGATCGGTTAAAATAACTTTAGGTGCATTCACACTAAGGGTCTTGAAAATCCAAACATAATCACTTGCTAAAGGAGTGCCTGCTAAATTTTTAGCTCCGCTAGTTATTGTTGCTGTGTAAAAGGTGTTTGGTAGGAGATTACTTACAGGATTAAAAGTTGCTATAGTTCCAATATAAGAAACTCCTCCTCCTATTGGTGTAAGACCTTGTTTTAAGGTAAAGGTTGTTCCGTCTATTGTTAACGGATCCATAGGCATATTAAATGTGGCAGTAATATTTTTATTTAATGCAACACCCGTGTCATTGTCTCTTGGGTCAGTTAAAATGACTTGAGGTTGAAGAAGTGAAGCGCCTGTTCTGAAAGTCCAAACATAATTACTGCCTATTCCTACAGCTGCAGGATTTTTAGCTCCAGTAGTAATTGTTGCAGTATACCGAGTGTTTGGCATAAGGTTGACTGTAGGATCAAAAAATGCTGTTGTTCCAGAGTAATTAACTGCTCCAAAAATTTGCGTGGTTCCTTGATATAAAGTAAAGGTTGAAGCGATAAGTGTTGATGGATCCATTGGCATGTTAAAGGTAGCAGTAATGATTTTATTTAATGCCACACCCGTATCAAGGTTTGCTGGATCCGTTGAAATAACCATAGGTGCAATAGTTGCTCCTGTGCTGAAAGTCCAAACATAATCTTTCTGGAGGGCATTACCTTTTAAATCCTTAACGGCAGTTTTCACTGTTCCTTTATAGGTAGTATTTATTTTAAGTGGAGAAGAAGGAGCGAATCTTGCAGTGGAATCACTGTAAGTTAAAGACCCATTTAATGTTGAGTCTCCTGCAAAATAAATAGTGGCACTTTTAATGGTTTCAGGGTTCATGTCTTTATTAAAAGTAACAGTGATGATTTGATTGAGTGGTACATTTGTAGCACCATCTCTCGGATTAGTTGAAATGACAATCGGACATGATCCGATTGTTTCTGTGAATGTTTCTTTTTTACATCCTACAATTAAAATGACTATAATTAATGATAGTGATTTTAGTAAATTTTTAGTTTCCATTATTTTTTTTATTTAAATTTTGAGTGAATTATTTTTCACACTGCAAAGATGAGGTTGATCAAAAGTTTAAGTGTTATACAATTTTTATTCATATTTATACAATTCGCATTTCAGGGAGATGGAGCGTGCTTAACATACTTATGCATAAAGGCTTATGGCGTAGGTGAGTGCTTCTTGTTAAGCAGAAAAATATAAATAATCAACTGTATTGCAATACTTCTGTAGATTTGGCATTGTCTTACTTAAAAGTTTTTAAAAGTGGAAATGACATTATATTTTTATGATAATAATGAAATACCTAAAAAAATCATTATTATGTGTGTTTTTATTTTATTTTTTTACGAGTTATCGCAAAGTTGATATATTACTTATGTTTGTTTATAGGTACAACGGCTATATTATGTTTAACTCCACGGGATGGTCTCCTTTATAATTTTTTTTGTAATACTGGATTTAATGCGATAAGTGGAAAACCGAAAATTATAAACGATAGAATTATTCAGGACTCAAATTTTAATATAATCTCAAGGTTAACAAACAATACAATTGGCTATACCTATTATTATAAGCTTCCTCGATAATATCGTAGTCAATAGAATGGTCATCCAAGTGCACTAGCAAGCCTAAAATATTTAAAGATTACCATGATTTCCATCTTTACTGAAGCCTGTTTTGCGGGGCTCAACCATAAAAACAAAAAAAGGGATATTTCAATTAAGAAACATCCCCTTTTTTAGGTGCTATTTTAGTTTTAGTTTTTAAAAATTATTCAACAATAAGTTT
>JBDNIM010000150.1:0-6262 GCA_041688295.1 Bacteroidia bacterium | reverse complement strand
GAAATCAGCTGTCCGAAAACCGATTTTGATGAAAAATAGTTACTTTTGCTCATGTTAATTTTGTTGCTTAAGAACTACAAAATTACAAAAATAAAAAGTAGCCTTATTTAGGCTACTTTTTTATCGGACAACAATGATTTTCAATATTGTGTTTTTTATTTCTTTAACATCTGTTTTAATTCAAGGAACAACTTTAACAATTGTTGCTAAATGGCTAAAGGTGGCATTGCCAAAAGAAGAAAAACCAATCACAGAAATTGATAAGTTTTTGCTAAATATTCCGAAATCAAAACTAAAAAAAATTGAAATCCTGCAAGATTATTATGCAGTTCATAAAAGGATAGTTGATTTAAATTTTCCTAAATCTGTTTTTATTGTTATGATAAAAAGGAGTAATGAATACCTTAGGCCTGGTGGTTCAACACACATAGAACCTAATGATACTTTGGTTATTTTGGCAGACAGTCAAGAGGATTTTGACAAAGTGAAAGATTGTATTTATAAAAAAACCGTTATTAAAGACCTTTAGTTAATTGCAAATTTTTCTTTAATTTTAAAAATTAAAACTAATATTAATTTGGCAATAACCAATTGAAACTAACAAACTAAAAAAATGCCAGAAAACAACTTTGATATAAAAGGTTTGACAGATGAACAGGTTCTCGTTTCGAGGGAAAAATTTGGCAAAAATACCTTGGGTTTTAATAAGGAAAACACACTTATAGATGCACTAAAAAGCTTGGCGAAAGAGCCAATGATTCTTATTCTTTTGCTGGCTTCGATTATTTATTTTATAAGTGGCGAAATAGGTGATGCCTTGTTTCTTTCATCGGCAATTATAATTGTTTCTATTATTTCTTTTTATCAAGACTCGAGAAGTAAAAATGCTTTACAAAAACTAAAAAACTTTACTAAGCCAAATTGCAAGGTTGTTAGAAATGGACAAACAATAGAGATAAAAAGCGATGACTTAGTGATGGGCGACAGCATGGTGGTAGAGGAAGGCGCTTCTATATCAGCCGATGGTGTTATCATTCATTCCAATGATTTTTCGGTAAATGAATCTATTCTTACGGGCGAATCTTTCGCTGTTTTCAAAGACCAAACAAGAGAAGATAACTTTGTATATAAAGGCACAACAGTAGCAAGCGGTTTAGCAATTGCTACAATTACAAGCATAGGCAACCAAACAAAATTAGGGAAAATTGGCGAAAGCTTAGAGAATATTCAAGAAGAGAAAACACCGCTCGAAACACAAATCAATAGTTTTGTGAAAAAGTTGGTGATAGCAGGAGCTGTTGTTTTTGCCATCGTTTGGGCCATTAATTATTTTCGTTCTTTTGACTTGTTAGATAGCTTGTTGAAGGCGCTTACGCTGGCTATGAGTATTTTGCCTGAAGAAATACCGGTGGCATTTACCGCCTTTATGGCTATTGGTGCGTGGCGTTTGATGAAAATGGGTATTGTGGTAAAACAAATGAAAACAATAGAAACACTAGGTTCTGCCACCGTCATTTGCACGGATAAAACAGGCACTCTCACTGAGAACAAAATGAGTTTGGCAAGAGTGTTTATCCTTAGTTCGCAAAGAATAGCTAAACCCGAAGAGGCAAATGACGAAGAAAAAGAATTGCTGAAAATAGCCATGTGGGCAAGCGAACCCATTCCGTTTGATCCAATGGAAATGACCTTGCACAAAGCATACAGCGATTTGCAGACAACAGATGAGCGCAAAAATTTTAAAATGGTGCATGAATATCCTTTGGGCGGCAAACCGCCCATGATGACACACATTTTTGAAAATAAAGAAGGCAAAAGAATCATAGCTGCAAAGGGCGCGCCCGAGGCGTTGATGATGGTTTCCCATCTTACAGAAGAAGAAATTTCACAGGTGAACAAAGCCATAAAAACTATCACTGCGGATGGATTTAGGGTTTTGGGTGTGGGCGAAAGCGAATTTGTTGGCAACGATTTTCCTAAAACACAGCAAGAATTCAAATTTAATTTTAAGGGCATAGTTGCCTTTTATGATCCACCAAAAGAAAACATCGAAAGTGTCTTAAACCAATTTTATGATGCAGGTATTTTAGTAAAAATCGTAACTGGCGACAATGCCGAGACCACCACTGCCATTGCTAAACAAATAGCTTTCAGAGGGGTGGAACACAGCCTTTCGGGCGATGAATTGATGAAACTGTCTGACAAAGAATTACAGTCAAAAGTAATGCAAACAAACATTTTCACAAGGATGTTTCCAGAAGCAAAACTCAGGATTATTAATGCCTTAAAATCAAATAAGCAAATTGTTGCCATGACAGGCGATGGCGTAAACGATGGTCCTGCTTTGAAAGCCGCCCACATAGGTATTGCCATGGGCAAAAAAGGAACAGACATAGCCAAACAAGCAGCCTCGCTTATCTTGATAGATGATGATTTATCTAAAATGGTGGACGCAGTGGCCATGGGCCGAAGGATTTATACAAACCTAAAAAAAGCCATTCAATACATTATTTCTATTCACATTCCTATTATTCTTACGGTTTTTATTCCTCTTGCACTTGGCTGGATTTATCCAAACATCCTCTCTCCCGTGCATGTAATTTTCTTAGAATTAATAATGGGGCCAACCTGCTCTATCATCTTTGAAAACGAACCCTTGGAAAAAAACAGTATGGTGCAAAAACCAAGACCATTTATGACCTCTTTTTTCAGTTTGAATGAGCTGACAACAAGCATCCTTCAGGGTTTGGCCATTACGGCAGGTGTTTTGCTTGCCTATCAATATTCTGTCAATCAAGGATTTAACGAAGCGCATACTAGAGCTATGGTATTTACGGTTTTAATAGTTGCCAATGTGTTTTTGACCCTCGTTAATCGCTCGTTTTACTATTCCATTTTCACTACCATGAGATACAAAAACAACCTTGTTTTGCTTATTATTGCCATCACCATAGGCATTACAGCACTCTTGTTATATATTCCGAAACTGGCAAGTTTCTTTAGGTTTGAAACACTTGGTATTTCTCAACTTTTAGTGAGTATAGGTATTGGTTTTGTGTCTGTCATTTGGTATGAGTTTGTAAAAATAAGCGCAAGGAGGAAAGACAAAAGCATTTAAGAAATGATTGAAAAAAAGACAATAGCAACAGAAAAAACACAGTTTTTGAACTTTGGCGAGAATGCACGAAAAATAATTTTCATACTAGTGCTTATCCTTTGTTTAACACCGTTAATAACCCCGCCACTTGCATTGCTTCTTGGTTTAATAATGGCATTTTTTGTGGGACATCCGTATTTAAAATATAATAGCAAAGCCACCAAATATCTGTTGCAAATTTCGGTAGTTGGTTTAGGCTTTGGTATGAATGTTTATAGCGCTATAAATGCAGGAAAAGAGGGTTTAATTTTCACCATAGTTACCATAGTAGGTACCCTTATAATTGGCTATTTTATTGGAAAACTATTTAAAATAGATAAAAAAATATCCTATCTTATTTCTAGCGGCACAGCCATTTGTGGCGGCAGCGCAATTGCAGCCGTTTCGCCAGTTATAAAAGCGGACGAAAAACAAATATCAGTTGCTTTGGGCATTGTTTTTATACTCAATTCGGTTGCCCTTTTCATCTTTCCAATGCTAGGCGAATATCTGAATCTTAGCGACAAACAATTTGGTGTTTGGTGTGCCATAGCCATCCACGACACAAGCTCAGTAGTTGGCGCAGCCAGCCGATTTAGCGAAAAAGCGCTCGAAATTGCCACTACAATAAAACTTGCCCGTGCTCTTTGGATAATTCCCGTTGCCTTTGTCTCTGCGATATTGTTTAAAACGGATAAGTCTAATATCAAAATCCCTTATTTTATTGGTGTTTTTGTGCTAGCAATGATAGCAAATACATATATTCCATTCGTAAACGAATACAGCAAATATTTAACAACAATAGCCAAAACTGGCCTTACACTTACTCTGTTTTTAATTGGCAGCGGACTTTCCAAAAAAGTAATTGCCTCTGTTGGCCTAAAACCCTTTTTTCAGGGTGTTATATTGTGGGTGATTATCTCCTTGTCAGCGCTTTGGGCAGTTATGTTTATATGATAAAAATCAACACAACCATTAACAATTATCCATTAACTAAATAACCAACACCAGGCAATAATCTTTCTTGCCTTTTTGTGCTAAAATGTAGCGTCTGTTAATTAAGTTTTTTGTGGAAATGAGTGCATTTATGTCTGCGTTTTTTTCTTTATTAATACTGATACCGTTGCCAGCTATCATTTTTTTAGCTTCTGATTTACTAGGCAGTAGGTTTATTTTCTCGCTCAGGAAATCTATAATAGGGATGCCTGCTTCCAATTCTGAAATTAATATGGTTGCTTGGCTAACACCCTCCATAGCGCTCAAAAGGGTTGGTTCGTCTATGGTTGCTAGCTCCTCTGCCGTGCCTTTTCCAAATAATATTTCGGAGGCTCTAACAGCATTTTCGTAGGCCTCTTTTGAATGAACTCTAATGGTAATTTCTTCGGCAAGTGTTTTTTGTAGCAAGCGTGCGCCAGGGTTTGTAAGGTGTTCTTTTTCAAGTGTTTCTATCTCTTCTTTTCCTTTTAAACTAAAGATTCGGATATAATTTGAAACATCATCATCGGCTGCATTCAGCCAAAATTGATAGAACTGATAGGGGGATGTTTTGTTTGGGTCGAGCCAAATATTTCCTTTTTCCGACTTGCCAAATTTTGTGCCGTCTGCTTTTTTTATGAGCGGTGTAGTTAGGGCAAAAGCTTCTCCACCAGCCATTCTTCTAATCAATTCGGTGCCTGTAACAATGTTTCCCCATTGGTCGCTGCCGCCCATTTGCAGCATTACGCCATTGTTTTTCCATAAATGGTAAAAGTCGAAACCTTGCACCAATTGGTAGCTAAATTCTGTAAAAGACATGCCGGTTTCCAATCGTTTTTTAACGCTGTCTTTAGCCATCATGTAGTTTACGGTCATGTGTTTGCCAACATCGCGAATAAAATCGAGGAAGCTAATGTTTTTGAACCAATCAAAATTATTGACGATAACGGCACTGTTTTCGCCACAATTAAAGTCTAAGAATTTTTCTAATTGTGCTTTTTGGCAAGCCAAATTGTGTTGCAATATGTCTTCGATCAAAAGGTTTCTTTCATCGCTTTTTCCACTTGGGTCGCCCACCATTCCTGTTGCACCACCAACCAAAGCCATTGGTTTGTGTCCAGCTCTTTGAAAGTGCATTAGGGTCATAATTTGCACCATATTACCTACTCCCAAAGAGTCGGCCGTTGGGTCAAAACCAATGTATCCTGTTACTTGTTTGCTATTTAAAAGCGCTTCTGTTTCGGGCATAATATCCTGAAGCATCTTGCGCCAGCGTAGTTCTTCTACAAAATTTTGTTTAATACGGCTCATCTTAAGTTATTGGAGGGCAAAGATAAAAACATAATGTAGAAGAATGGATAAATTATTTGGAGACTTACTTATTTTTCAGCCAATTGAAATAATCTTCATAAAACCAAATAAGGATTGGTTGAACATTCGCCCTCATTAAATCTTCTTTTGATAGCGTGAAAACAAAATCTTTTATAGGTTTTTTGTTTTCCTTACTTTTAATTCTACTTTTATCACAAATAAAGGAAATAGTTTCTAATTGATTATTATTACTAAAGTTGAGTTTTTGGGGAGATTTCAAGTTATATAAGATAAGGTTTGTATATACTCCAGAAATAGAATCACCTTTATCAAAATAGGATATTTCTCTTACCTCTGAATATGTATTATCCAAATAAATGTATGAAACTTTTCTTTTTTGTGTTTCGTCAAATACAATTTCTAATAAAGGGTTTTGCAAAAGCACACTACTGAAAAAATCATTGCGAACAAGCATAGTATAAATCAATTTGTTTTGTAAACTATCTCCCAAAACATACTCTCTTTTGTAGTTAGTCATCAAAACATCAAATGGATTTTCGTTTATGTAATCATAACTATCATATCCTTTTGATATTCCATCACCATGATTGCAGAAATAATAATACATTTTTAAAAACTCAAACTCTTTCACTGTTAATTGACTTTCTACCTCTGAAATAGAAATCCAACAAAATGGCATTTTATTAAAAAGCATTCCTCCTATTATTGGTTCATATAATAAACTCACCGCAACCAATTTGCTTTTTTCTTCCAAATCAAAATAAGAATTTGAAAACTCTTTGAGAAAACCTAATCCCTTTAATCTTTTAGGGTTAAATG
>JBDNIM010000149.1:0-4789 GCA_041688295.1 Bacteroidia bacterium | reverse complement strand
ATCCCAGGAAAATATAAAATTGAAATAGTGTCTAATGAAGGCTGCCTTGCAAGTGATTCCATTAATATTTATCAATATGATTCAATAGATGGAGGTCTTGGTAATGATACTGCCATTTGTTTGTCTAGTATAATAGAATTGAAGGCAAGCGATAGCATGGTTTCTTATATTTGGAACACTGGTGAAACAACACAATTGATAAAGATAAAAGATGAAGGACTATATAAAGTAACAGTTAAAAATATTAATAACTGTGTTATTTCAGATTCAATTTTAATAATAGAAGATCCAAATGCTTTGCCAAGTCAAATGTTTATGCCCGATGCTTTTTCTCCAAATGACGATGCCGTTAATGATTGGTATCCGAGCAATAAATATGCAGACCCTAGTTCGTATTATAACTTAAAGATATTTAATCGTTGGGGCGAAAAGTTATTTGAGTCAAAAAAACCTTCTGTTCAATGGAATGGAACAATAAAAGATGAATTTGCACCTCAAGATGTTTATGTTTTTCTTGTTAAATATATGGGATGCGATGAAAAAATGAGAACTTTTAGAGGTACTTTTCATTTATTAAGATAAAAACCATTCATTTTCTAATTATAAGTAATAAATTTGCGGTGTGCTAGATTTTATTAAAAAAGAACTGAGTTTTAAAACCGAACAAAAAAGAACGATTACTTTTGATCTAACGCTTCCAAAAAGCAAAACCCCAACACCAGTGGCTATTTTTTGTCATGGTTTTAAGGGGTTTAAAGATTGGGGTCACCTTAATTGGGTAGCAAATGAAATGGCAAAAAACAATATTGCATTATTGAAATTTAATTTTTCGATGAATGGTGTTGCACCCAAAAAACTAAATGACATTTCAGATTTAGAAACATTTTCAAATAACAATTATTCAATAGAAGTTGAAGATTTGAACCAAGTTATTAATTGGGTAGAAGAAAATTACGAAGAAAATAATTTGAATAAAAATGAGATTTATTTAATTGCACATAGCCGTGGGGGAGGGATTGCGATATTAAAAGCGGCTAACGATAAGCGTATAAAAAAACTTGTTCTTTGGGCATCGCTTTCAGAGTTTGATAGTTTTTTTAGAGAAGATACGACTAAGGAATGGAATGAAAACGGGGTTGTGTATGCCGAAAATAAAAGAACAGGACAGCAATTGCCATTAAAAAAACAATTGTATGACGATTATATTAAGAATAAACCAGCTTTAGATTTACAAAAGGCTTTACTAATGATGGATGTGCCTTTGTTGATTTTGCATGGTGAAAAAGATGAAACTGTAGGAATAAAACATTCTGAAACGATTTATAACATCGTTCAACATTCAATTTTAATAAAAATGGAAAATGCTAATCACTCTTTTGGCGCAAAACACCCATTTGACGAAACATCTGATGTTGTTAAAGAGTTGGAAGAATTAATTGAAAATACAGTTGAGTTTCTTGTAGACTAAATCTTGAAAACTTCTGCTGCTTTTAGATATGCAGTTTGAAAGGCTGATTCGTTAATAGAAACTTCCTCATTTATAGACTTTAAATATTCTAATAAAGACTCTGTAGGCAGATTCCCCATTAACTTGTCTGTAGCAAACGGGCAGCCGCCAAAACCTCTTATAGCACTATCAAATCTTCGGCATCCTGCTTTGTATGCTGATGAGATATTCTCCAAATAATTGGTCGGTTTAGTGTGTAAATGAACACCAAATTCAATAGAAGGAAATTGGGTGATACATTTTTTAAACAATGTTTCAATATCTTTGGCTGTTGCCATGCCTATGGTATCCGAAAGGCTAATTGTTTTTACACCTAGTTTTTCTAACTGACTGCAATAGTCTAAAGCAATATCAATTGACCATGGCTCGCCATAAGGGTTGCCAAATCCCATTGAAAGATAAACGACTAGCTTTTTGTTTTTCTTTTTGCAGATTTCTATTATGGATTTTAAAACGGAAAGTGTTTCTTTAATACCGTGGTTGGTGTTTCTTTTTTGAAACGATTCTGAAATACTGAACGGAAACCCAAGGATGCTGATATTTTCTATTTCTGAGGCTTCTTTTGCGCCTCTTTCGTTCGCTACAATACACAAAAGCTCGGTGTTGTTCAGATTTTTATTTATGCTGCTTAAAACCAATTTGGTATCAGCCATTTGGGGCACTGCTTTTGGCGAAACAAAACTTCCACAATCCAAAACATCAAAGCCACATTTAAGCAACAGATTGATATATTCTATCTTATCATCTGCAGAAATAGGTGTATCAAAGCCCTGCATAGCATCGCGTGGGCATTCAATAATCTTAATTGACATTTTCTTTGTTTTCAAACAATCTTTTAAACAGTTCTTCGTCTGTTAGTCCAGCAAATTCTTTCATTTTTTTCACTTCTGATATCCGTTCATGAGTTGGAAATTGAGCAATAAACTGTTCGTATAATTTAACCGCATTTGCTTTGTCGGGAATGGACTCATAGCAAACACCAGCTCTTAGCAAAGCCTCCGCTGCAAGCGAACTGTTATTGTCTTTTGCAATGCTTTCATAAAGTTTTGCACCTTTCACTAGCTGATTGTTTTTGATAAGAATTTCTGCTGCCTTAAAAGTGTATTTTATGGCATTGCTGTCTTCAGGAAATTGTTTACTAAATGCAATATAAGTATTTATGAGCGAGTCGCTAAGTTTATATTCTTTTTGGGTTTCTAATGCTTTAATGTTGTTCACCAACTGTTCTTTGTTATTATTCGAACAGCTAAAAAAAATAGTACAGGCAATTATAATTAAAAAATATTTCATGGTGCAAATTTATTTAAAAATTTTGCATTAAAACATTTTATAGGTTAATTTATTATTTGAAATTTTGAAGTGAACAAAATATTGGTTGTCGTTTTTATTTTTATAATATAAAAGCCTGAATTCAAATCGCTCGTTTCTAGGGTTAAAATACGGTTATTGTTTTCTGATTTTACATTCATTATTTGCCCAAGGCTATTAAAAACATTGAATGTTTCTATGTCCGATTGTTGAACATCAAATTCTATTGAGCGGCTTGCAGGGTTTGGAAATCCATTAATGTTTTTGATTGTAATATTATTTATAATGTTTGTTGAATCATTCTTTTTTAATTTAAAATCAGGTTTTAAGTAGGTTATTCCACCTTTATTAATCGATACTATTATTTCTGGCAGTCCGTTTCCGTCTAGGTCGGCAAAAGTAGGAGAGGCAAACCGACCAATTTTTTGGTTGTAAATTTTATCGCCTTGCAAAAGGTTTCTATATAGAAAAGAGTCATTTTTTTTAAAAATAGCATTGGGCATGGTTTTGTTTATTTCATACATTCTGAGGGTTCCCATTCCATTTCCAACCAAAATTTCTAATTTACCATCTCCATTTATGTCGGCTACCTGTGGTTTGCCAAAACAGCTTCTTTCATATACTATTTTGTATCCTATAATTGCGAATGTGTCATCAAAAATTTGGGACGAACCGATAGAATCCAAAAGTTTTATGCCTCCAAATCTGTTTGTTACAATTTGAAAGTCGGGTGTTGAAAGTGTACCAACATTTCTATAGTATGAAAGCATGCTGTCTCCTCTTCCAATCACCAAGTCTTTGAGGCCATCGCCATCAATATCGGCTATTGCAGGTGCGCTAAAAGTGCCAACATTAAGATTAAATCCTTGAAAACTGTTATTTGCATATTCAAAAGTTGGAGTTAAAGTTTTGTTTGTAGGGCTTGTGTTTTTAAAATAAAGAATATCCCCTCTGTCGTTTCCACAAACCAAGTCAAGTTTCCCATCATTGTTCATGTCTTGAATGGCAAGGGTTAAATTGTTGATTTTGAAAGGAATCATATTGGCAAAATTTGTGTTAATTAATTTTAATTTAGCCAAAGTTTTTGTCCCAATATTTTCAAACATATAGATTCTGTCTGCGGTGTCTTTGGTTTTAAATTTATCTCCATTGTTTGCAGCTATGCAATCCAAGTCGCCATCGCCATCCCAGTCTGCGCAGGCCCAATTGTTGCGATTTCCTAAGTCAATATAATCAGGTGTAAACAGTGGTTCTTGTATTTCCCAATCTGGAAAAAGGTCTGCTCCTTTGTTTTTAAACCAATGGATTTGGCCTGTTTCTTCAATGTTAAATTGCGTGCTAACTGAGTTTGGCGAATAAATTAAATCGCGTTTGCCATCATTGTCCAAATCTAAAAAATAAGCAGCTGGATAGATAGAAACACTGGCTCGGTTGTTATTTGAAACAAATGTAGTGTCTGCTCTTATAAAGGAGTCGTAACCTCGGGAGTTAAAAGTTTTTGCATTTTCTAGCATGGTCATGTGTTTGCAACTTTCATTGCCCAAAACCATGTCTATGTCGCCATCGTTGTCTTTGTCAAATAAGGTTATGGCCGAGCCTGAGGTGTGACGAGGGCCATAAATTCTATTAAAAGTTTCTGAACATTGCCCAAATGCGTAGCCATTACAATCAAAATCATAAAAATAACCCCAGCATAAATCTGAAAGAAAAAAACGCATACTATCTGGCGGCAAACCCATTTCTACTTGTCGGTTTTGAAACATGTAAATAGCCCCTCCAACATTAGAATATGTTACAATGTCTAAGTCGCCATCGTTGTCTAAATCATATATTCCTGGGAGATGCATTGCTGGGGTCGAAAGGACATTGTATTCTATAAAAGAACCTGTTGGAGAGATATTTCTGAATTGAATTAAGTCGGTTTCTATAAAGGCTGGACGAACCGAAACGGTATAAGTTATGTTTTTATATATT
>JBDNIM010000148.1:0-4410 GCA_041688295.1 Bacteroidia bacterium | reverse complement strand
ATATTTTGCATTTTTTTAGTTAGAAAAATGTGGGAGGGATAATATCGCATACAATCAAGATGCTGTTAGTTTTATTATTTAGATTTTTGAAGTCTTTCTAATTCTAACACAATTAGCAAGGTGTCTTCAATTAGTTTTAATGGGCCTCTAATGGGTTGGTATTGTTTGAAAATAAAAACAGAAAGGTTAACTATTTCAAATTTGTTTGGCTTGGGGTTTTCTTATTTTTTCATTCCCGCACCAGTTGCATGCAAAATTGTAAAAAAATCATAAAGATTAATGAAATAACTTTCGTTTTCACTTAGAAACAGGGTCAACTTTGGGAGTTGGCTTTGATTTTGATTTGTAATCGCCTCTTTTCCAAGCATCAAAAAATTGCAACCAAGCGAAAGGATTTAATATATTCATTGGTGGTATTTGACCGCTGGAATAAAGCGCCCTTTGGTTATATTGATTCACCATGTTTTTGTAAGCCAACGAAGCATCTGGGCCACCCCCAGATGATAATTCTCTTAATCTTTCGCGTTCTAAATTGTTTTTTGCCCTTTGCAAATCATCGTCAGGAATTGTTTTGGTAACAAACATGTGGTCGAAGGTTGCTCTGTTTGGCATTGCCCTAACAACAACACCAGGCATAAAAAATGTGTCTTGAACCATCAATTTTACAATAGAATATTTATGATCTGTAAGCGTGTCAGGCACAACATAATAACTATTTTTGAACTCTACATGTGTAAAAAAAATGGTATCTCCTTTTTTAGCAACAAAAGAAAAATAACCTTCTAAGTTTGAATATGTGCCATATTTTCTATGCGAAATAAAAATATTTGCAAATGGAATTGGAATAATACTATCTGCCGAAAGCAGCAAACCTGAAAATTGCACCAATCCTGAATCTCGACTGATGTTTTTTTGTGCATTTGCTTGCAACATTATTAAAAACACGAACAAAAAACCAATTATTTTTTTCATTTAATTAAAAAACCTATTAAAACTGTAATTAATACTATAAAAATTGGCGGAACTTTAAGGTATTTTAATACAATTATGGTACATGCAAATATAAGTAAAGAAACCGTACCATTCAAACTATTTATAGAATTTTTGTCTAAAAAGCCCTTTGCCATTAAAAAAACAGACGACCAAAGAAACCCAATTGAAGTTGCAATAATGCCATCCAATGAGCGATAAACTATGGGATAAGCTTTTATTTTACCCCAAATTGGATACACAAAAAAGATTAACAATGTGCCAGGCAAAAAAACAGCAAAAGTGCCAATGCCGCAGCCAACCAATTGTCCCCATATATCGTATCCCATTTTTTTCATGGCTATGCCAATAGAATAGGTGGCTATTGTAAATGTTGGGCCAGGCACAGCTTGCAATAGGCCTACTCCTGTAGTAAACTCTTGGTAAGTGAGATATTGTTTTTGTTTAAATTCAACAAACTCTGTCAATATCATTGAGTAAAGCACATTGCCTCCGCCAAAAACCATGCTCCCCATTCTATAAACATTCTCGAACAAACGAATGGGTTCGGAAATTGATGGAAAGTTGTTTTTTGTAGCCCAACCAACAAGTGCAGCAAACACCAAAATGGACAACATCAGGGTTAAATTTGCCCATCGTATTTTTAACAATGGCGTGTTGTTTGGTATAAAATTCCGAATTCCAAAATTTACATTGATAAAAGCTCCAAAAACCAATAAAATAGGAAATAAATAAGGGGTGTGGAAAACAAAAGAAACAACCATACTAATAAGAATCAATAAATACGAAAGCCTGGTTTGGCTAATTAATTTTGTCATTTTAAGAGCCGAAAAACCCACAAAAGCGATGGCCATTGGAGCTATGAACTTAAAAATGCCTATGTCAATTCGGCTTGTTAAAATAGCAAAGCCTGACATAAGAACTGCGGCAGGAAAAACCCAAATTAGCAAAGATAAAAAAGCCAAACCTGGGCCACCCATTTTAAAAGCAATGGCTATTAATGTTTGAGTGGAACTGGGGCCGGGCAAAATTTGGCATAAACTATTTAACTCTATTAATTCCTTGGTTGTTAAATTTGCTCGTTGCTCAACAAATTTTTTTTGAAATAACGCAATGTGCATTTCTGGCCCTCCAAAAGCAGTAAGTGAAATCTTGGCTATGTCTTTTAAAAAAATTAAATTTCGTTTAAATTGTATTGTGTTATTTAAGGCCAAATTATAAGCTTTTTAAAAAGCATTCAAAAATAAAACAAAATTATTACTTTTGCATGATGAAATTGACCTTTGCCATATTCGCATTATTTTTAATAGCTTCTTGTTCTAATTCAAACAAAGCTGACTTTGAAGTGAAGGCTGAACTACAAATGATGGACACCCTTGAAACTAGATTAGATGAAGTTAAATCATGGTTAGACAAAATGCCCCTTTCGGAAATTAAAGAAAGGAAAGATATTGTAAATCATAATTTAGATTTTATAGAAAGTTATCACAAAGAATCGGGCGAGAAAGTTGATATTGAAACGGCTCAACTTTTTGACGAATACAAGGGTTACGGCAAATTATATGGCAGAACAATAGATGCATACAAACACATTGTAATGGAAACTGAGGAATTGTATGTGCAATTAAAAACTTTAAAAGAGTCTGCACATTCAAAAGACTATAAGAAAGAGCTTTTTTTAAATTATTTTCAAAAAGAGAAAGCCGATGTCGAACAATTGTACAATTATTCTAAAAGTTATTTATATCGCATTATCGAAACAGATTTAATGTTTGAAAGGTCGCAAAAGCGAATTGAAGAAGTTGCAGAAAAGCTGAAAAAGTAAGATACTTACTCTTCAAGTTTTGAGCCAGGAAGGGTTTCCATTGGATAAATCTCTTTTTTCAGATAATATTTTACAAAATTGCACCACTCGCATCGTGTTTCTCCGCAACCTTGGTTAAATTCATGGTTTTTTATTCTGTCATAAGTTTCCGTAATCTGACTTTTTACAATTTCGACATCTTTTGCGGATATTTCCATCATTTTTTCATAAATTTTGTTGTTGCTATCTGGTTCCACAAAAGACATTTTTGCATACTTAAATCTCCAACTCCTCGCGTTTTGGTTGTCAATTAAAATTTTATAAAACACCATTTGTCGCCAATAATCTCCGCCATAAACTTCTTCGGTTTTATCTGACATTACATCCGATGGTGGATTGAATTTTTTTGCCGCATTTTTAACATTGCCTGTTTTATAATCTACAACAGCAACATCATTGTTCCATAATAAAATTTTATCCAATTGTCCTTTCAAAGGCACCCCATTAAATACGATTCCAGAAATTCTTTCTTCTAGCAAATAATCTTCTTGCTGCTCCCATTCTATTTTTCTGTCGTTGTAATATATTGGCAGGTTATTATTTCCTAAAATCTTATAATTTTCATATTCTTTGTCCGTAAAACTGTCTCTATTTTTATACAAAGCCGCTTCAAAATAGGCAAGTAATTGCGCAACATCAGGCATTTTTTGGCTAATTTTCTTTTGCTTAAAAAGTTGTTCCAAAGCCGAGTGAATAATAGTTCCAAACGCCATGTTTGGTGACTTGGCAGACGGAATTTGCAGCAAAGTGTTAAAATAAAAAGAAACCGGACATTTTAAATAACTGTTTAAATGGGTGGCAGACAATTCATACTTGGCAAGTTTTTCATTCAGCCAAGAGTGGTCAATCAATTCAAAATCAGGAATAGCGTTTTCTGAATAACAGTTGCTTTCAAAGTCAAAAATAGCAGCGTCAGAAATATTTATTTCTTTTGTTTCGCAATGCATTTTAGATTCAATTTCAGAAATAAATGAAACTTTCACTAAATCTTTCCCTTTTGCATCGGTTCTGTTAAAAGAAATATTCAATCCCTTTTTTGCCCTTGTCATTCCAACAAAAAACAAACGCCTATTTTCCTCTTTTGCAGATTCTTTTTCTTTTTCGTCATCGCCCAATTGTTCGTTCACAAAATTAAAGTTTAAACTACCTGTTCGTTTGGAATTCCATGTATTTTCATTCGATTTTATTATAAAGACATAATCAAATTCTAGTCCTTTGCTTCCGTGTAAACTCATCAAATTTACTGCATCGCCTTGCTCAATAACTTCATGGCAATTTAAAGACAAACCGCTTTTTTGGTAGTTTTCTACTGTCTCAAGCACATCCTGTATGGTCAAGCCAGGTTTTTTTGCAGCCAAATCTTTAATAAAATCGAAAAAAGTTCTTACAATTTGCAATAACTTTCTTTTTTCATTAGAATTCATCACATAACTAAGAATACCGCCTTTGGCAATAATTTTCTCGACTAAAATAGGCAAAGTTGCGTTGTGCATTTCTTTAATCCAATATTCTAAATCGGACGCCAAACGCATCAATTCAGCTTTAGAGTCCTTGCT
>JBDNIM010000147.1:0-6109 GCA_041688295.1 Bacteroidia bacterium | reverse complement strand
CAAAGAACAAAATAAATTATATTAAAGCATTAAATGTTGTAAAAAATGAAAATATCAAATCAAAGCTATTTCAGATAGAAGAATTGTTAAACAAAATAAATTTACAAATGAATGGCGATGGCAGAATAGCAAGTAGAGAGTATGAAACATTGCCTGGCATTGTAGGTTCTATAGAGGGCATTGTTGGCAATTTATGGGCAACAACGGAACTTAGCACCACCACTTACAAAGAAAAACTAGAAGAGGTGAAAAACAAATTTAAAGTAACCTATACTGATGCAGAAATGCTGCAAACATTGCTCGTTCAGCTGGAAAAAGATTTAGAAATTTTGCAATTGCCCTATACTCCAGGCAGATTTCCTATTTGGAAAAGATAAGTGTAAAAGGAAACTACTTTTTATGGTAAAATAAACTGAAACGTAAATAGCTTTTTTCATTGCATAAAGTTAAATAATTAATTACACAAATCTTCATTAGCTCCTCTTTTGGTTTTTGGAAATGAGAAAACATCTTCCTAAGAGCCTTTCTTCTATCATATAAACTTTTGATATATCTGTTAAACCAATGTAATTTTTAAATTATGTCAATAAATTAAAAGTCTTATCCCGAAATTTTGGGAGTTAATGCCAATTGATAATAATAGTTCAATTTTAGACACCCTTCATCAAGCCATTTTTGAACTCTTTTATCGCATTGTTGATAGGCTCTTTTCTTGGGTTTTCGCAGACTAAATCCCCATCTTCGTAAATAAGGCATCATTGTATTTATGGCTAAAACAACACCAAACTTTCGCTCTACGAGCTCATCAACTGCTTTCCTTGTCCATAATGCATATTCTAACTTTAATTAATCTCGCATTTTATCAATAATCATCTTTTAAATCTCCTTATCCTGCAATGCATTTAAAAGTTTCTTATATTCCGATTTTACACCTTTCTTTTTGCTCTAAAACCCTTCACTACCATTGTTTTTACATGCTATTCACCAATTAAAAACTGTATTTTTATTGACACCAAATAAAATAGCTATTTCTCCTTTTTTAAGTCCTTTGTGAATTAAGCTAATTGCTTTCTTGCGGTATGAGCTTCAACGGTATCAGCAAATGTTCTAAAAATTTTCGTTTTTCGTACTGCAAAACCTGCAAAATTTATGAATATATTGTCGCTAGGTTAATAGTATTTGTTTGATTTTTATTTCCATCTCAAACCAAACACCACAAAAAATTCGGCCTCACGGGAAAATACCTGACTTATCTACTGTGTTTTATTAATTTTAAAAATGACTTTGAGCCACCTTTGTTAATTTCAATAAAGTAAATCCCTTGCGGTAAAACATTATTAGCATCTATTGATAATGGGTGGATGCCTGAAGCAAATGGTTGAGATATTATTTCTTGAACAACAGAGCCATTCGTATTAAAAATTCTCACTGAAACAAATTGGTTATTTGATAAATTAAACGACAAAGTCGTTTCTCCAAAGCTCGGGTTAGGGTATATAATATCTTTTTCAACAGATGCCAAACTTTTATCTTCAATTGAAGTTAAAATAGGGACACTTGAACGCAATAATACAAATCTGTTTGGAGATTCTGTTATTGCATAAATCTTACCATCTGGCGCTTGTCTTACATCACGAAAACGGCCATAGCCATTCATGCTTCTTGTTGAAGACACTCTTTTATTGTCTTTCATTTTTAGCCAATGAATATGCGTGCCAGCTAAAGCGCCAATTAAAATATCTGCTTCATTGTTGGGTTGTCCATTTCTTATAAAAGTCATACCGCTTGGCGCAATGGATGGTACCCAATAGGTAAGTGGCAGTTGCATTCCGGGCAGTGTTGTATCTGGCGTAATAGGCGTTCCATTATAGTTGATTCCGAAGGTAACCTTAGGCCAACCATAATTGGTATTTGCTTTAATTAAATTTAGTTCATCACCACCTCTTGGACCATGTTCATGTGCGAAAATTTCGCCTGTAGCAGGGTTCATTGCCATACCTTGAATATTGCGGTTGCCCCAACAAAAAATTTCTGGCCTCGCATTTGGCATCCCAACCAAAGGATTGTTAGCAGGCACAGTTCCATCATCATTAAATCTTAATACTTTGGCAAAATGATTGGTTAATGTTTGTCCACTGTCTTGCGCCCCGCGATCTCCAACCGACATGTAGAGCAAATTATTTTTGTCAAAAACTATACGACTCCCAAAGTGTTGACCGGAATTTACAATTGGTAATGCCCTGAATAATTCTGTGAAATTTTGAAGTTGGTTGCCAACAAGGGTTCCTCTACCCAAAGCAGTTGTTTGGCCTCCTGTTGCATTAACGGCATAAGTAAGGTAAACAAAACTGTTGCTGCTAAAGTTAGGATGCAAGGCGATGTCTAACAATCCTCCTTGCCCATTTGTAGAAACAGATGGCACACCAATAAGTTCAGTAAGAGAATCTGTGGAGATCACATATCGGTAAGCTTTTCCTTGTTTTTCAGTAAACAGAACTTCATTGCTATTAATAAAAGTAAAGCCCCACGGAACTGAAATATTGTTAATTAAAATCTTATCTTGAAATAACTCTGGAGTTTGGGAAAACAAAGGATTAAAAAACATTGTAACTATCGTTGTCATGGTTACAAAACTATTTTTAGTTTTTAGTTTTAAATTAGAGATAAAATTAAGATTATTCATTGGTTAAGTATAGAGTTGTTTGGTTTTTTATGTTTTATATATTTTCTTATAGATTGAAATTGAGATAAAAAGGTTGCATGAAAATATTTTTTTATCAATAAAAAATTAGAATTTTGCGCTTTGCAAATACATCATTATTTTTAAAGTTAAAATATTTATTGCAAAATATTTTTATAAAATCATATAATTTGCTGTTGTCATAAATATTATTTAGTGTGGTTAGCATTGCCATTGTTAATATTATATTTTTATGGGCGATAAATCGATACAAGACTTTGCATAATCCGCCATCATTGATTTATTAATTTTTAGCATAAAAAAAACACCAATTTCTTGGTGTTTTTTTAAAATATATTTACTAAGTTTTATTCAAATTCAGCTTTCAAAATGCGTTTAATTTCATCTACTGTTTCCTCTTCTAATTGTGTTCTGGCAACAAGCTGCTCGCTCGGCACACCCAAAACAGCCTTAGCAGTATCGAGACCAATAGCTTTTAACTCATCAATAATCCAGTTGTCAATCTCGTCTGCAAATTCCTCCAAATCAATATCAGAATCATCAAATTCAACATCCTCTCTATACACCTCAATATCGTATCCAACCAATCTGCCAGCCAAACGAATATTAAATCCTCCTTTTCCAATTGCCAAACTCACTTGGTCGGGCGCAAGGAAAACATTTGCCTTTTTTGTTTCCTCATTAATAGAAATAGACGCAATTTTTGCGGGGTTCAATGAGCGCTGAATAAACAAAGAAGTATTGGTAGTAAAATTGATAATATCAATGTTCTCATTCCTCAATTCTCTTACAATCCCATGAATCCTGCTGCCCTTCATACCCACGCAAGCACCTACAGGATCAATTCTTTCATCATAACTTTCCACTGCAATTTTAGCCCTTTCGCCAGGTTCTCTAACAACTTTTTTAATTGTAATTAAACCATCTAAAATTTCCGGCACTTCTAGTTCCAAAAGTTTCTCTAAAAACACTGGAGAAGTCCTCGACAACAATATTTTAGGCGTTGCATTAGTCATGCTTACCTCATGCACAATTGCTTTAAGTGTTTCGCCTTTTTTATAAAAATCGCTTGGTATCATTTCTGATTTAGGTATTAACAATTCATTGCCTTCATCATCCAAAACCATGATTTCTTTTTTCCAGATTTGATAAACCTCGCCAGTAATAATCTCACCAATTCTATCAGAATATTTAGCAAAAAGTTCTTCTTTCTCAAGTTCCAAAACCTTTGTCATTAAAGTTTGACGAGCGGCAAGTATATTTCTTCTGCCAAAAAAGTCCATTGGCACTTGGTCCGTACAATCTTCACCAATTTCATAATCGGATGCAATTAATTTAGCTTCTGAAATACTAACTTGTTTGTTTTCGTCTTCAACTTCGCCTTCGTCAACAATCATACGATTACGATAAATCTCTAAATCGCCTTGGTCGGTATTGATTACAACATCGAAATTCTCGTCATCGCCATATCGTTTTTTCAACATGTTTCTGAAAACCTCTTCAAGCACCCTCATTAAGGTTGGGCGGTCGATGTTTTTAAATTCTTTAAATTCCGAGAAAGACTCTACCAGCCCTCTAACGGTTAATATTTGTGGAGTTGTCATTTGAATGATAATATAATTTTTGCTGTTTTTATTTGTACAAAATTAATGTTTAATATTGTTTTCTGTTCGTTCTTTTTAGGTTTTTCGTTGATAAAGTAATCAAAAGTAAGCTCATTTTCGTTTATAGAAACTAAACTTGCTTGATATTTTAGGCCTTCAATAGTCGTTATATCAAACTCTCGACCAATGTGCTTTGAATATTGTCTCAACATTTTTAAAGGGCTATCGGCTCCAGGGGTGCAAACATCAAGCGAATAAGCTTCGTCTGGCATTTGTTCATCTGCAAAATGGTTTAAACTTCTGCTTATTTTAGAAATATCGTATATCCCAAGCCCTTCGTCACCATCAAGAATAACTTCATATTCTCCATGGCTTTCTGTCATTTCTACTAAAAAAATATGAGGATATTCTTTTAGTATATCAGACAGTATTGTTGTCAAATTTTGTTTTACATTCATAATTTTAAGAAACAATTAAGGGGCTTTTTAGTGCCCCTTAACCAATCAATTATATATATTTAGTGACTGCAAATTTAAAACATTATTTATATTTACAAAAACTTTTTTTTATCTTCTTCTTGTGCTTCCTCCGCCACCTCCCGAAGGTGGTGTATTTGTTCCGCCCGATCCGCCAGTTTGTTCTGTTGGTTTATTAGATGATGAAGCTGGAGTTGTGCTATTTTTGTACCAATCATCATTACTGGTTTTTGGCTTTTCTGTACTGCCAGCATTACTCGTTTTAGGTTTTTCGGTACTGCCTGTTGTGCCAGAACCTTCTCTCCTATTGGTAGTTCCGCTATCCGTAGATGTTTTGTTATTGTCATTCGAGTTTTCAGCCGCAGATTCTAAAACAGCTCCTAAAATACTGCCTAACACTTTTAATCCAACATTCTCTCTTACTTTTTTAGGGGTATTGTCAAACTTGTTTTCTGGCGTTTCGTTATCCACAACATTATTCAATATTGAGTCTTGATTTTTGTTGCCTAAATTCACAGGTTCTCTGTTATCGTTACCAGAAGGCGGTGAAATAACATCCCCTTTTTTATCCGGAACAATATCTTTCAACCCTCTTCTGCATGTGTCCAAATCAGATTTACTTCTTCTGTTTTGTTGCAACATGAAATTGTACTCGATTTTTAAATCCTTAAGTTGTTTGTCTATGGCAGTTTGGCTTTTTTGAAGTTGTGTTTTTTCATCATTTAATTTATTAATTTCAATAGAATTATTAAATATAGTAGAATTTAGTTTCTCAATTTTAGATTGATTTTCTTTTTCTGCATCTTGGCATTTTTTTAACTCGCCATCTTCAATTAAACCACCGCTGCCGCTTTTACATTTTGCTAAATCTTCTTCAAGTGCTTTAATTTGATTAGACAAGTCTGCATTTTTAGTGTTTAGTTGTCCAATTCTGTTGGCCATGCCTTTCATTTCTAAAGATATATTATCTTTTTCTGCTTGACATTTTTTCAATTTAGCATTTTCTTCATCACAATTTCCAACAGTCAATTTCAATTTTTCTATTTCGGTAATTTTATCTGCTAATAATTTTTCTGTCTCAATTGATTTCTTTTTCGCAACTTCAGCCTCTGCTTGCGCTTTTGATTTTTCGCCTTCCAGTGTTTTAATTACATCTGAGGATTCACCAGTTGTGGTTTTTCTGCAATTTTCTAATTCTAAAGTTTTATCGGCTAATAACTTTTCTGTTTCAACCGTTTTCTTTCTTGCAATTTCCGCCTCTGCTTGCGCTTTTGCTTTTTCAGCCTCAAGGTTTTTTACAACCTCAGCACTTGAATTGGTATTGTTTT
>JBDNIM010000146.1:0-7649 GCA_041688295.1 Bacteroidia bacterium | reverse complement strand
TTTGAAACCCGAAAGCTGTTTTGTAATAATGTGCAGCTTGTTTGGCATTGCCAACATAAAGTTCAATATAGTCGGTGCCTGACAGTGGCAAAAAATCTTCGCTAATGCTCATTATTAATAGAATTTATATCTTTGGTCTTTTACTTTAGCAGCTTTTTTCAAAACTTCATACGCTTGATAAGCAATTTGTTGTTTTTTAGAAGAATATAGAATTTCTTGTCTTGATTGCAAAGAAACTGGGTTTTCTGCTTTTTTAAATTCTGAAACATAGATTAAAGAAACACCAACATTGCTAGTTAATGGGCGGCTCATTGTTTTTGGTTTTAATCCAAATGCATAACCAACCAAAGAGATGTCATTACCCGTTCCTTCAACAGCTGCTGCGTTAAAATACAATCCATTGATAGGAAAGGCCACTGTTTTTAATTTCGTAGCTATTTCTTCTATATTTTTGCTCGATTTTTTAGCTTCTTCTATTTTGACAATTAGTTTTTCGGCTTTTTTCTCATTCATCACCTCTATTTTAACACGGTCTTTCACATCCTCAAAACTAGATAAACCTTCTTCTTTTATTTTAGTCAATGTAGCAAGAATGTAAAACTCATCTGTGATAATAATATCTGATACTTCGCCTTTTTTTCTATTTTCGTTATACGACCAAGTTACAACCCCTTTAGTGCCTGGTATTCCAGTCATCATTTTGTCGCTAGGTTTAATATTATTAGCAATTGATTTGTTGAATTTATATTTCTTCAACACATTTTCAAATTTGCCAGCATCTCCATCTAATTGCTCTCTTACTTCAGCCAATTTATTATAAATACTGTCTAAAGTTTCTGATTTCGCATCAATTTTCTTTCTAATGCTTGCCAATTTTATCAATTGATTAGATGGGCTTGAGGTTAACACAAACAATGTTGGGCCATAAGGTGTTTTTATAACAGCATAACTTCCAAGTGACATTGATTTAACGGCATTATTTATTTCTTTTGATTGAGTGCCTTGTCTAAACCATTTTAAATCGCTTACTGCTCCTAATTTGCCTTGAAAATATTTGTCTTGATAGAAACCAAAAGCGCCACTTGGGTCTGTATTTTCTGCTGCTATGCCTTTTGCATTAACAATTGCGGCAGCTGTATCGGCACTAGTTGTTCCAGAAACAGGGATTTGAACCATTATTCCGTTGTAATACATTACGGAATCCGTTTTTTTGTCTAAAACTTTATATAAGCTAAATCCTCCGTCAAAGTATAACGGACCAACCACACTGTCTTTTGGCACACCAAACAATTGTTTTTCTATCATTACATTGTATGAACCTCTTGATTGAAAATAAGGGTCTTGTGGTTCTTCGCTATTCAACATTGCAAAAGAAGTGTCATTTCCAGGCTCACTGAATCTTGGAAATAAATTTATTAAATCATTTTTTATGGATAAAGTATCGTTAGAAGAAGGTACTAAACTAATCATAGTATATTCTAAATCTCTTGACTCTTCTTGTTTATAATCTTTCTTGTGTTTTTTAAAGTAAGCTTTTAAGTCGCTTTCTTCAATTTTAATGTCTTTGTCCTCTATGCTAGAAAAATTAAGTGTTAAAGAGGTGCCATTTATTTGATTTGAGGATGCATAATAATCATCTTCAGCATCCAACGAAGTTGCATATATAGATTTTGACAGCAATGAATTGTATTTTCTTGATTTTACATCAAACACAATTTGATCGATAATTAAATCGAATTGATCCATCATTTTTGGATCTTTTTTAGCCACTTGGTTTTTAAATTGAATCACATTGTTTGGGTTAAAAACACCATCTTGACTAAAATATTGCTTGATTGTTGGGTGCGCATCATCGGAATACAACAATTTGCCTGCCTCATCTTTACCCACTGTAATACCTATTTTATCATATTCTTTTTCAATTAAATAAGATTGAATTAATTGGTTCCAAGCATAAGTTGATGCTTGTTCTTTCTTTTCTTCAGGTGTTCCGCCTTGTCCTCCAGCTTCTATTTGGGTTAAAAGTGCGTTGTACTTTCCGTCAAATTCGGCTATTGTAATTGTGTTGCCATCTATGGACCCAACACTTTCTGAGCCTGATGTGAATGAACTTTTCCCGGATAATAAATCTGATAAAACAAACAGCGCTAGCGTTAGCAAAACTACTACCATTACCCACTTGTTACTTCTTAATTTGTTGATTATTGCCATTTTTTTCTTTAAAGGTTTGCAAAATAATGCTTTTAATCCCTAAAAATCAAATTTTTTTTAATAAATCAAATGATAATTTACTTAGCAAGAAAATCTTGAATTAATATTTGCTGAAATGTCTTACCTTTTTTCAAAATTTCCAGGCTGTCATTTCCTTTGTTATTGCAGTAATATGATGCATTAAAGCCTTCATTATTAAATAATAAATTGCCAATCTTATTTATTCTTCCAAAGCCATTGTTGTACTGATATTGTGCAAAACCATCGGGGTTTAATGCCCCCGTTTGCCATCCATATTGCCCTTTATTTTCTTTTTTGCTTAACAAACTGGAAACTATTGTTTGAGAAACAGGCATTTTTATTTGAGTTTTGTATAAATGGGGGCTTAAAGCACCACCCAAAACGATTAAAGGAATGTGAAATTTTTTCTTATCAAATTGCTCTAAACTATCCAATCCAATATCGTGTCCATGGTCGGCCACTAAAACAATAAGTGTGTTTTTATACCACGGTTTTTGTTTGCAGTATTCTATGAAGTTATTTAATTCAAAATCTGCATAGCGTATCGAGTTTTTGTAGCCGTACCAATCGTCTTTTTTTAGATCTTTCGATGTAAAAGGCACATCAAAAGGTTCGTGGCTGCTGAGGGTTAAAATGCCACTAAAAAAAGGTGCTTTTACTGAGTCGAAATAAGTTTTTGTTTTGTTGTATAAATTGCCATCGTTGGCGCCCCATTTGCTGTTGAGTTCTTTTTTTGCAAAATTGAATTTATCAATAATGGTTTGTGTTTCGTTAAAAACCAAATAGGATTTCATGGATGCAAAATCGACATCGCCTCCATAAAAGAAACTGGTTTGATAACCCTGTTTTTTAAAATCTTTAATAATACTTGGCAGTTTTTGCATTTTTTCTGGAAAAACAGTTACCGAAGACATGGGCTGCGATGGATATCCACTAAAAATTGAAATCAATCCTTTCTCTGTTCTATCGCCACTTGCGTAGCAGTTTGTAAATGATAAATTTTCTTTTGCTATGGCATCCAAATAGGGCATGCAATTCATTTCGCCCGAAAAATATCGGCTTGCACTGGCCGTGAAACTCTCAAGCATTACAACAATAATATTGGGTTTTGTTTGATTTGTTATGGAAAATGTGTCTTGTTCGCTTAATTGTTCCCTAAAATTTTGAATGGCTTCGTTTTCTTCATAAAACAAATGGTTTTTTGAATAAAGGGACGCTGTATTGTTAAAAATGTAATAACTAGCGTTCCAAAAACTATTGGTAGCGGCCGCATTTTCTATTTTTTGGGATGAATAAAAAGCCGAAGACTGGCTTATCGTTTTTACACCCACGCCACCTCTTATTCCTAAAAAGACGAAGCCCATTATTAATAAGCTAATAGGCAACATTTTTCTGTTGTCAAGATTTCTGGTAAGATTTGTTTTAAAAAATTTGGCAATTGAATATCCCATGAAAACGCCTAAAATAATACCCAAAAGAATGGTTTTAGGAAAATTTACTGCTCCCGAAGACAATGCCATTTCTTTAGGGTGCGATATGTAAACCAGCACTTGGCTGTTAAATTTGCTGCCCCATTGTTTAAAGAGTTCGGCATCGCTTATTGTGATTAAAAACACTAATAATACACCAAAATAAACACTTGTTTTATAAACAATGTTTGGCCATTTTTTCTGTGCAATTTGTTCGGACAAACAAACGAGTAGGGGCAGAGAGATTAGATAGCCAATGGCAGATATATCTAGAAAAAATCCTTTAAATGTGCTTAAGAAAAATACGCTAAAAACAGACCCTACGAAGTCTGATTTTAAATAAAGAATGAAATAAATTCTACTAAAGCAAAATAACAAATAGAAGAGTAATGATAATTTTATGGTTTGCTTTAAAAAGTTCAAAATTTTTAGCCCGAATTGGAAAGCAAAATTAAGAAATTATCAAGTATTTGTTAATTTTATTTTTTAAAACCCTGCCACAACCTTGTCTTTTGGATATTTTACCTCGAAACTGAATCTTATTTTTTTGCTGTCTTTAGGCTTTATAGGCATGCGCCATGTTAAACTACCTGTTACTTCGTTGTATTCTGCTTTGCCGGCATCTATTAATGTCACTTTTATATTTGGGTCTTTCGAAACCGGAATTTGGTCTTCCACTTCAAAATCTAAGACAATGTTTTTGGTGTTTCTTACCGTAACTTCAAATGTTTTTGTTACGACTTTAAAATCTCCCAAAATTGTTTCTTTACATTTCTCTTTAATTTGTTCTCTTTTTATAACAATGGATTTGTCTCTGCCAAGATTAATATACAAAGTATCTTTAGAACTCATTGGATTGATGCTCGTTGTGCCAATAAATGTTTCATCAAAATAAATTCTTGCGTTGCCAGGTATTAAATTTAGGTCTTCCCAATTGGCAATTTTCCCCATCAAAAAAGCGTCTTTCTCTAATTTTGGTACAGATAAATATACCAAATCTGTATTTATTTCTGCGGTGTTGATAATCACCTGATGGGCTTTGTTGTCGCTTTGAATATTGTATCTTTGTTTAATTTCATATTCCGTTCTAAGCAAATTTCCGCTCACCGTAAAAAGCGTTTCTATTGTGTTGATTTCATTGTCTTTTTTATTTTCAAAATCCAAATCATTTCTCTCCATGTTTGTTTTTCCTATATTATTGTAAGCCGCAACTGGCGACATTTCTTTCTTTTTATACAAGTTGTTTGTATAACTATTTGGGTAGCCAAAAATTAGGTTCCATTCTGTTAAAATGGGTTTGGTGTTGCCCAAGGTTGGGTTGTTGGTGGACAAAACCATGGCCACATCTTTCCAATCTATGCCTGTGTTTTGATACACTTGCGCACGATAAACCATCGATATTTTATTAACTCCAGAGCTAGCTTGAATATCATAAATTGGCATCCAACCGGCATTGGCAACAAAATATTTTAAAGACAAATTGCCCGAAATTGGCAACGCAGCCTCCAGCGTAATCACAATTTGATAGACAGGATTTTGCTCTGTTTGGTTTGTGTTTTCTCCATTGTTTTGCACATTCATTAAATAATCCCTCCTGTTGCTTAGCGCCATAGAAAGCTTACTCAACTTGTTCTTTTTTCGCTCAATAATCATAGCTTGCTCATCGATATTTGTCAGCCTGCTGCGCAACAAATCTAAACTCGACTTTAACAATCCAATAGAATCTTTGGCAAATTCTCCACGCATTAAACGATTATTCAACAACAAGTTTTTCTCTTTCTCAAACCCTATCATTTTATTGCCACAATCTTTCAATAAGTAAGCCACTTCCTCAATAGAATCATTGATTTTCTCAATTGTCAAAGCATATTTATTCACATAGTTTTTAGGTTTTTCTGGCTCAGGATAAAAAACATTTTTTCTGGTATCAATAATCAAAGCCCCTTTAAAAAATGCAGAAATAGATTGCTCGTCTGCATAAGGCGACACCCCGTTTACAATAATTTGGTTGCTGCCTTGCCCAAGCGCAATGGGTTCAAAATAGCTCAATTCTGCCCCGCTCAAATACACGGTTGCTTTATTTGGTTTAGGTTTAATGGTTTTAATACCTTGCCCAAAAACACCCGACACAGTTCCTAATAGGATAAAAAATATAGTTTTCATGTGGAGTTAATACCACAAAGTTGCAAAAGGTAAATTGTTTTTTTCTGTTGATGGGGTACAAACAGAAACCTAGTAAAATAGAGGGCGGACGATATTTTGCACCAGTAAGTCAAAATTTTTTAACGGTCAGATATAATTTTTCTTTGATTAGAGATGGCTTTGCAGCGGTTAGATTATGTGTTGGTGTAGTTTCATGTAAACAAATAGGAGGGAGAGGTTGCTTTGCAGCGGTAAGTTAATATTTAGAATACTGCCTACATAAACCGCTGAAAATTATTTTGGCGATGGTTAATAAATTTACCAAGCTATATTTTTTTATCAAGCCGAGTCGCAATCCTTTCTTCAAAAAAAAGCGAAACTATTTCACCTTTCCTATTATCTGAATGTACTTAACACTCTTGTCATTTCTTAACACTTTGTATTGATAAACCGCTGCAAAATCGGGTTCTAAAAAATGTTGAAAAACAACTTTTTCGCCCAATTCAAATGTGCCAATAACGCCCCTTGTTATCTTAGCGTTTGCTTTTGTATAGAAATAATATTCTGGGTCGTAGTTTAATGAGATGTAGCGCAAAGGCTCTTCTTCCTTGTAATTTCTCAAAAAACAACTCAAATCGTAATGGTCTAAAGACAATTTTAGGTTTTTATGATAAACTATAAACTGAAATTTATCTATAACGGAAGGCATCATGGCTATGGGGATTAAAACCAGGGCTATTTTTTTAAATAAATCTCGCTTGATTGCTGAAGTGGCTTGAAACAAAAACACTGTGATGATTAAACAAATGATAGACAAAAGAGGCATGTCGTACCAATGAATTTTTGTTTTAGAAACACTTAAAATAAAAATAAACCCTGCAACAAAGACGGATAAAAAACAAAGTTTTAAATTCTTTTTGAATAAAAACCACAACATGGCAGGGATAAAAAGCACCACAAAATAATTTAGCCTCTCAAAAGCTAAATTATTGAGATAGTAACTCCACGGATGGCTATGCCCCTCTATCACTTCGTTGAATCGGCCGCCAAAATCATTCAGCCACATTTGTTTTAAATAGCCTTCACTAGCATTTTCTCTCAAAAAACAAAACAAAAGAAAAGGCAAAACAGACAGAAACAAAGCCACCGATAATTTTAAAGCCATTTTCCACCTTTTTTGCATCAATGGAAAAACCAGAAGCAGAGGAATTATCATTAATCCTGCCGCACTTTTGCTCATTGCGGCAAGCGAAACAAAGGCCACCATCCATAGCAAAGAAGACTTTTTTCCATCAAAATAAAACCTTGTGTATTGATAAACAGAAAGTAAAACAAACAGGCTTAGCAACGCATCAAAATCGCCTGTCATGCTGCCATGCAATTGTATAAACCCACCCGAAACAGAGAGAAATAGCATTGCCAAGCCGCCCCAATAGTATGATTTTGATATTTTGAACATCCAAAACCCTAAAAAAATCATACACAAAAATACCGCCAGGGCAGACGGAAAACGCACCGCCCATTCGTTAACTCCAAACAAAGCCATGCTGCCACACTGAAGCCAAATCATTAGCGGGGGCTTAGTGTTCCATAGGTCGGGGCGATTTTCATAAGTTGTAACCAAATACGATTTATTAAGGTACATTTCAGCCGCATTAACCGCCAAACGCGACTCGTCCCATTGCACAATTGGCAGTTTTCCTAAATTATAAAACTGAAGAAAACCAACATAAAACACGGCTAAAAACGCAAACCCAACGCCAATCTTAATACTTGTTGTTTCGCCTTCGGCAAATTTTTCATTCA
>JBDNIM010000145.1:0-4565 GCA_041688295.1 Bacteroidia bacterium | reverse complement strand
TACAATGCAAATCCTAGCAGTGTGATGGCAGCTTTAATTACCTTCAAAGAGTTAAATAATCAAACACAATTAGCAATCATTGGCGATATGTTTGAGTTAGGCAAATTTGAAGATGAAGAACACCAAGCAATTGCTAGCTTTTGTGAATCAGATTGTAATTTTGAAGTTATTTTAGTTGGAAATGCTTTTGCCAAAACTAGAACTATAAATAGCAATATAAAAACATTTGCCAAAAAAGAAGATGCCATTCAATATTGCATCAGCTCAAAATTTGAAAATTATAATGTTTTGTTGAAAGGCTCGAGAGGAATGAAAACAGAAGATTTCAAAACTGTGTTTTAATCTTCGTAATCATCAGAGGGTTTGTCTTTGCTATATTGATCCTCATCTGAATCCTCATCGCTAGCTTCGTCTTTTACTTCATGACTAAAGTCCATTTCCTCAATCTCTAAATCGTCATACATTTGTTTTAATTGGGAAGATACTTTAATCAAAAAAATAGTGTCTTCTGTTTCTATTCTGACAGCAGAAATTAACTCGCCTTTTGCATTTGGAAATTTAATAATATCTTTGTCATAACCATTTGGATAGGTTTCGCCCAATGAAGTTAAAATCTCTTCGGGAACATTGCTGTAATCTACTATTCTTCTTTTTTTGTCCATTTTTTAACGCCAGTTTTAATACTGCAAAAATAAATCTAAACTTATATCTTCAAAGTTTTTTTTTGCTTTTTTTCGCTTTTTTTTTCATTCCGTTATTTTAACTCTGTTTAGGAGTTTTTTTGGGTCAAAATTAACATGTTTTTTCAGAATAATTAATACAATAAATGCGAAGAATCCTGACAATAAAAAAACAGCTTTAAAATTGTTGTAATCGTTGCTGTATATAAGCCCACCGATAGATGAGCCTAGTATAATTCCTAACTCCATAAAGATAAAAAGGGTGCCCACTGCTTTGCCTTTTTTTTGGGGTAATGAAAGATCAACCGCCCAAGCAAAAATGGAAGGCGAAAGTAAGCCAAAAGCGATACCAAAGAAAATTGAAGAGGTTAAATAGAGATTTATACCGCTACAAAACGCCAAAGAAACCATACTTATCACTAAAAAGAAAGCGCCTAAAAATACAATTTTCTTTCTACCGTAATAATCACTCCATCTGCCGGCCAAAAAACGAATGATTAAAGAAGAGCCTATATAAACTGCCATATACAAACCTTTGTTAGATACTTTTATAAATGTTCCAAAATCTCCAATTAATGAAAGTATGGCGCCAGATGAAAAGGTAGTTAATAAAAATATGATGGAAGGTAGCATCACTCTTTTTTCTATGATTTCGTGTCTGTTAATTTTCAGTAATTTTAAACTAAATCTTTCTTTGTGTGGTATAGATTCTTTTAAAAAAGCAAACATCACCAATGAAATTAATCCTAAAAAGGAAGAAAACATAAACATGGCATCTAAACCATATTTTTGGGTAAACTCACTGCCAATAACCCAACCTAGTGCATTGCCAATATTATTACAAATGCCAATTATACCCATTGCTTCGCCTCTTTTGTGAAGGGGTACAATATCGTCTGCATAAGCTGTAAAACCTGTTGGGGTAAATCCGGCACTAATACCATGAAAAGCTCTTACAGCAAAAATTAATCCTAAAATTGGAAATATTAAATAAAAAAAGCCAGAAAGAGTCGTAATTACAGCGCCCACAATCATAACAAAAACCCTGCCTACACTATCGGCAATTTTTCCGCTTATGGGGCGCATGAGCATTGCCACGATTGCAAATGAAGGAATAATTAGCCAAATATAATCCCGGCCATTAAATTTCTCGAGCAACAATGGCAAATCTGGAATTACCATTGAAAAACTGCTGAAAAAGAACAAGCAAGCTAAGCATAAAAGCCAAAATGAAGAAGGATAGTCTTTCAAATAATAATCAATCGTCTAGTTTCAAAACAGCCATAAATGCTGATTGCGGAATCTCTACACTGCCAACAGAACGCATTCTTTTTTTACCCTCTTTTTGTTTTTCAAGTAATTTTCTTTTTCTGCTAATATCACCTCCGTAACATTTGGCAGTTACATCTTTCCTTAATGCACTCAATGATTCTCTTGCAATAATTTTTGCTCCAATTGATGCTTGAATAGCAATGTCAAATTGTTGTCTTGGAATTAATTCTCTTAGTTTTTTACAAATTTTCTTGCCCAAATCGTAAGCTCTGTCTCTGTGAATGATAGATGAAAGTGCATCCACTGGTTCTTTATTGAGCATAATATCCATTTTCACCAAATAAGATAATTTATAATCAGTTGGTGAATAATCAAATGAAGCATAACCTTTGCTTATTGATTTTAATTTGTCATAAAAATCAAATACAACTTCGGCCAAGGGCATTTCAAAAGTCAACTCTACTCTGTTTGTTGTTAAATATACTTGGTTTTGAATCGTGCCTCTCTTGTCCATACAAAGTGCTATTACCGGGCCAACAAAATCTGTCGAAGTAATAATAGTTGCTTTAATATAAGGCTCTTCCACATAATCAATACTACTTGGGTCGGGTAGGTCGCTTGGGTTGTTAACCTCTACTAAAACGCCCTTGCTTGTATAGGCTTTATAAGAAACATTGGGAACAGTTGTTATCACTGTCATGTTAAATTCTCTTTCTAACCGGTCTTGGATAATCTCCATGTGCAACATGCCTAAAAATCCGCAACGAAAACCAAATCCTAAAGCAGCTGAACTTTCTGGTTCAAAAACCAAAGAGGCATCGTTTAATTGTAATTTAAACATACTTTCTCTTAACTCTTCATAATCTTCGGTGTCCACAGGATAGATACCCGCAAAAACCATAGGTTTTACATCTTCAAATCCTTGGATAGCAGTTTTTGTTGGGTTTACAACACTTGTTATCGTATCGCCAACTTTCACCTCTTTTGCTTGCTTTATTCCTGTGATAATATAGCCAACATCGCCAGCCAAAACTTCTTTTCTTGGTTCCATTTCCAACTTCAATGCCCCCACTTCGTCTGCATGGTATTCATCATCGGTATTCATGAATTTCACTTTTTCCCCTTTGGTTATTTTACCATCCAAAACTTTGTAATAGGCGATAATTCCTCTAAAAGAATTAAAAACTGAATCGAAAATAAGTGCTTTTAAAGGGGCGTTTAAATTGCCTTTTGGCGATGGAATCCTCTCTAAAATTGCTTCTAAAATTTCCATTACACCTTGCCCAGTTTTTCCGCTTGCAGGAATAATCTCTTCTCTTTTACAACCAATTAAATCAACTATTTGGTCTTTTACCTCTTCGGGCATTGCCCCAGGCAAATCCATTTTATTCAAGATAGGAATAATTTCTAAATCGTTTTCTATTGCAAGGTAAAGATTGCTAATTGTTTGAGCCTGAATGCCTTGAGATGCATCTACAATTAATAAAGCACCTTCGCAAGCGGCAATACTTCTGCTCACTTCATAACTAAAATCCACATGGCCAGGTGTGTCGATTAAATTAAAAACATAGTTTACACCATCTTTAACATAATTCATTTGAATGGCATGGCTTTTTATGGTAATGCCTCGCTCTCTTTCAAGATCCATGCTATCCAAAACCTGCGCCATCATTTCTCTTTTAGAAATGGTGTTGGTATATTCCAATAACCTATCGGCTAAAGTACTTTTGCCATGGTCAATGTGGGCGATGATACAGAAATTTCGGATGTGTTGCATAAAATTAAAAAGCCTGCAAAAATAATGAAATAAAAATGATTATTAGGTTCAATTTTCAAGATGAAGATAAAATATTGATAACTTTTTAAATTAATTTAAAAATGTCAAAAATAATGATTAATTTAGCACCTTTATTTACAAATATGAAAAAAATCATACAATTCGTTGGTTTAATAGCTATTATTGGTTTCAGTTTTATTCAAGTCAAAGCCCAAGATGCGGAATTAAGTACCCAAGGCAAGGTTTTTTGGCTAACTTTTATGGAAAATATTCAAGCAAGTGGCGCTGTTGAATTAAAAATTGTAATTAGTGGCAACAAAGCTTGCAATGGCACAATTAAAAACCTCAACACCAGTCAAACAAGAACATTCTCTTTGCCAGCTGGTGGTGGAGTTGATACAATTTTAATTCCTACATCAATGGGTTATTGCGTTGGTTCTGAAACAACTTCAGATAGAAATAAGGGTATAATCATTGAATCAAATGACACCATTTCTGTTTCTGCTCAAAATTCAAAAGACCGTTCTTCTGATGCTGCATTAATATATCCCATAGAAGCGTTAGGAATAGATTATAGAGTGGTTTCATTTCCTGGAGATGTTAGCACGGGTTGGTCAAGTAATTCATCATATCGTTCAACTTTTGCAATAGTTGCAACAGAAAATAATACAGTTATTGATATTACCCCCACATGCGCAACTGTTGGAGGCGGTTCAAACGGCACAACTTTTACAATCACTCTACAAAAAGGAGAAACTTATCATGTGAAAGCCAATACCAATAAATTGGACTTGAGTGGAACCCTCATTCAGGCAAGAGATTGTAAAAAAATTGCT
>JBDNIM010000010.1:0-1043 GCA_041688295.1 Bacteroidia bacterium | reverse complement strand
TTGCATAATATTTTGCTATAGCTGAAACTTTGGTTACATCTTGTTTAGTGTTTTTTAAATACGAGGCTTCATTTATCAACAATTCTGATGCTTCTATTTGCATGGCCATGTCGGCTAGTTTAAATCCTATGGCTTGAAATTCTGAAATTGGTTTTCCAAACTGTTCTCTTTCTTTCGAATATTGCAAAGCTGCTTCGTAAGCACCTTTAGCAATGCCTAATGACAAAGCTGCAATAGAGATTCTTCCTCCATCCAAAATTTTCATGGCTTGGATAAATCCCTCGCCCACTTCGCCCAAAATATTTTCTGATGAAACCCTACAGTCTTCAAATATCATTTCTGCGGTTTCGCTGGCACGCATGCCCAATTTATTTTCTTTTTTACCTGCTTTAAAACCAGGGGTGCCTCGTTCAACAACAAAAGCCGTAATGCCACGAGAGTCTAACAAATCGCCTGTGCGAGCCAAAACAACCGCCACATTACCTGAAATACCATGTGTTATCCAATTTTTAGCACCATTCAAAACCCACTCATCGCCATCTTTTTTGGCTGTTACTTGCATGCGCAAAGCATCGCTTCCTGTGTTGGCCTCTGTTAGTCCCCAAGCACCAATCCATTCGCCACTTGCCAATTTTGGCAACCATTTTTTCTTTTGCATTTCGTTTCCAAATTGCATAATATGTCCTGTGCAAAGGCTATTGTGGGCCGCCAAACTTAATCCTATTGAACTACAAACTTTTGTAATTTCTACTATTGCATCTACATATTCAAAATATCCCATACCAGCACCGCCATATTCCTCAGGCACTAAAATTCCCATAAGGCCCAATTTTCCCATTTCATGAAAAACATGCGAAGGAAACTCTTGCGACTCGTCCCATTCCATTACAAATGGTCTTATGTTTTTTTCAGCAAAATCTTTACACATTTGCTTTATCATTGTTTGGTTTTCTGAAACTTGAAAATTCATACTTTATTTATAAAAAATGCGAAAATATGACTTAAAAATGAGGATTTAAAGAATATTCGATAAAAAACTTTGG
>JBDNIM010000009.1:0-3363 GCA_041688295.1 Bacteroidia bacterium | reverse complement strand
ATAATAGTATTTTCATCCATTGGACAAAAAAGAATATTGGTAAAATTAAATTTTTGAGCACTAAACAAGTTTAACTCTTCCATCAAATCATAAATTCTGTCCAATCCAAAAGAGATACCTACGCCAGAAACACCATTTAAACCAAACATTGCTGTTAAATTATCATAACGCCCTCCACCGCTAATGCTGCCCATACTTACATTGGTTGGCGCTACCTCAAAAATACAACCAGTATAATAATCTAAACCCCTGGCTAAACTGCAGTCAATAACAACATTGTTGTTAGTAGTGCCTATTAAACTTAAAATAGTTTCTAAATCTTTGATGGCCTCCATCCCCAAATTGCTTTCAGAAAACACTGTTTTCAAATGGTTTAAAAAATCAGCATCAAATGAATTGATTTTTAATAAGGAGAAAATAATGGATATCGAATCGTCAGACAATCCAAGTACTTGAAGTTCTTTTTTGACTCCATCCTCGCCAATCTTATCTTTTTTATCAATAATAATTGTTATTTCTTTGAAATTATTAGACTGCCCTGCTTTTTCTATTGTTGCTTCTAGCAGTTTTCTATGATTTAGTTTAATTTGAAATTCGTTGATGCCTAATTTTTTAAAAACCTCTTGATAAATGGCTATAAAATCGGCTTCACAAAGCATGGATTTTGTGCCTAAAACATCGGCATCGCATTGCCAAAACTCTCTGTAACGATTTTTTTGAGGTCGGTCCGCTCGCCAAACAGGCTGCATTTGGTATCTTTTAAAAGGAAAAGAAATGTCGTTTTGATTCATTACAACATATCTAGCCAAAGGTACGGTTAAATCATATCGCAAGCCTTTTTCAGAAATTTTTGGCAGTAATGACTTTGAATTTTCGTTTTCTATATCTATTCCAGACAAATAATCGCCACTGTTGACAATTTTAAACAATAATTGATCGCCTTCTGAACCATATTTACCTGTTAAAGTAGATAAATTTTCCATTGAAGGGGTTTGAATTTCCATAAAACCATAAGCTTGATAGACAATTTCAATGGTTTTTAAAATAAATTTTCTTTTGGCTAAAATTAATGGTTGAAAATCGCGCGTTCCCTTTGGGATAGATGGTTTGCTCATTAAAAAGGATTTGTGGAATACACTTATATATTATAGATGTAAAAAAAGCAAGCCCACATCGCACCGCTACAACCTGCTACCCTTGCTATGTTTCCATTCTGGGGGAGTTTACAAGGAGCTGGTCGTGCAGACTTGCGGTGCAAAAGTAATCTAAATAAAACAGGATGCAAAACATTTTTTTAAAAATAAATTTTGCAGTTTCATTTTTTTGCACTAAATTGCGAGTCTATTCATCTAATATAAAAGCCTATTCATAGAAACATACTATAAAAGACAGCCTATAAGCATTAAAAACTACTAAAGGTAATCAGCCTTATCTTTAAACAAACATTTTAAAAAAAAGGTAATAGTATGAACAAAAATCAAAAAAGCGATGAAGAATTAGTTTCTTTATACATTTCAGGCAACAACAATTGCATGGAAATGTTAATTAAAAGACACAAAACAAGAATTTTCACTTCCATTAGTTTAGTGGTGAAAGACCGTTATATTGCTGAAGATATCTTTCAGGAAACTTTTATGAAAGTTATCCATGTTTTGCAAAAAGGCACTTATCAAGAAAATGGTAAATTTATAGCTTGGGTGATGCGTATTGCTAGAAACTTATCATTAGACCATTATCGTATTTCAAAAAACAGACCGATAATAAAAAATAGTGAGAATCAAGATATTTTTAATGTCATAAAATTTCATGAACCAAGCAGTTTAGAAAAATTGGTAAGTTCTGAAGAGAACTCACAACTAAAAAAGTTTATCAAAATGCTACCACCTGAACAATTAGAAATCTTGATTATGCGTCATTATGGAGACTTGAGTTTTAAAGAAATTGCAGACATTTGCAATTGCAGTGTAAACACTGCTCTTGGCAGAATGCGTTATGCAATTATAAACCTTAGAAAAATGATGCAAGAAGCGTCTCTTTTGGTTAGATAGCGGTTTAGACCCGATAGCAATCAGGAGGTTATTGGAATACTTATAATATTCACGATACTTATTAAGAGCGTCAAAAAAAATAGTCTAAAGCAATTTTTTCAATGTCTTTACATTTATTTAATAATACAACAGATGCCCTTGCCGTTGCAATTGCAGAATAATCAAATTCTTGAATCAAAATAGCACCTAATGGGTTCCTTATATTCGGAAACATTAACTATTTTTTGAATGGTTCTATGTTTTATTTATTTAATTTACCCAAGCAAAGTAAAATCAAGTTGTTGAAAAAGAGAAATATTTTTCATACTAAAGAGTATTGTATGTTTGAAAGAAATTTGGATTATCTTTGTATCGTTGATAGACGGTTTTGGCGTTTTAATACCACAGAAACCACGCTATTAAAAATTTAATAAAAAAATTAATTAATGAACAAAAACCCTTGGCACGATGTAGAGTTTGGAGAGAATGCACCGAACATAGTAAATGGTATAGTCGAAATATCAAAAGGCACACGAGCAAAATATGAAATAGATAAAGAAAGTGGCTTACTAAAACTAGATCGTGTTTTATTTTCATCTGTGCACTATCCCACAAATTATGGTTTCATCCCAAAAACATATTGCGATGACAACGACCCATTGGATATTTTAATTATTTCACAAATTGATATCGTTCCCCTTTGCATCGTTTCCGTAAAAGTAATTGGGGTAATGAGAATGATTGATGGTGGCAAAGCCGATGATAAAATTATTGGTGTTGCCGAGGGCGACCCAAGTGTAAACCATATCAATAATATTTCTGAACTTCCATTTCATTTTATATCAGAAATGCGTAATTTTTTCGAAAATTACACAAAATTAGAAAACAAAACTGTACTTATAGAAGAATTTCAAGACAAAACAGTAGCTCATGAAATTGTTAAAAAAGCTATTGAAGATTATAAAAAAATGTTTAATACGGTATAATAAACATTTTTCAGGTCGAATAATAGATTATAACTTCAGTTTTTTCAATAAATGTATTGCAACCTCTAATGTCCATTTTTACAAAAAAAATATTTGCATTTGAAGAAAAAAACTTGGAAAGAAACCATTTTAAGCTTAAAAAGCCGATAGAATAAACTAACGGCTTTTTAAGAGTGTTTCAGCCCGTTTTTACACTAGACCAATACTAGATAGTCGAGCCTTAAAAAGCCATTTTTATTTTTAAATTAAAATTCATGACTTCAATAATTTTAAAAATAAGGGATTGAAAAAAGTGCCAAAAAGATGATTTATATTTATTCATCATCCTTTTGAAGTTAAAACCTGCTGCT
>JBDNIM010000144.1:0-4783 GCA_041688295.1 Bacteroidia bacterium | reverse complement strand
TGGGTCTGCATGGATAACGGCATTGTCTTGTATATTTGATTGAGAATCGATACTAATTTTTTCAATGTCGCCCCTGAGAACAGCGCCAAACATTATCGTTATTTCATCACCCAATTCAACATCACCAATAATTCTTGCTGTGTCTGCAACAAAAACTTGCTTACCTTTGCGAAACTCTATGTTCAATCTTTCAGAAATATTAACCATGAATAAAAATTATTTAATCACAAATATAGGACAATTAAACGGAATTTTAAGCACGGAACAAACGGTTTTGAAAGGTAAAGAAATGCTCGTTGTAAATTCAATTCAAAACGCATTCTTATTAGTTGAAAATGGACTAATTTCTGCTTTTGGATCAATGAACCAATGTCCAATAATGGATATCGAAGTGATTGATATAAACGGGAAATGGCTGATGCCCGGATTTATTGACTCACATACGCATACTGTTTTTGCAGGACCAAGGTGCCATGAATTTGTTAATAGAATTGAAGGCAAATCTTATGTCGAAATAGCAAATGAAGGGGGAGGGATTTTAAATTCAGCACTTAAATTAAATGAAGTTTCTGAAAATGAGTTGTTTGAAAAAGCAAGGTTATTTGTTCAAAAAATGATTGATAATGGCACTGTTGTATTAGAAATTAAAAGCGGATATGGTTTAACAACGGAAAGCGAAATCAAAATTCTAAGAGTTATTAAACTATTAAAATCGAGTTTTCAAATAAAGATTTTTGCTACTTTTCTTGGTGCGCATGCTATTCCTTTAAAATTTAAAGACAATAGAGGCGATTATATTAATTTGATTATTAATGAAATGTTGCCCATTATCAAAAATGAACAATTGGCAGACTTTATTGATGTTTTTTGTGATTTTGGTTTTTTTACACCACAAGAAACAGATTTAATTCTTAAAGCAGGCATTGCAATTGGTTTAACTCCTAAAATTCATGGAAATGAACTTGGAATTAGCGGTGGGGTTCAGGTTTCTGTTAAAAATAAGGCCCTTTCTGTTGATCATTTAGAACATATTGGAGAAGAGGAAATTGAATGCCTGAAAAATAGTGATACGATGCCTGTAGCTTTGCCTGGCAGTTCTTTTTTCTTGAAAATTCCATACACACCTTGTCGAAAAATGATTGATGAAGGTTTGCCCGTTGCATTAGCATCTGATTTTAACCCAGGCAGCAGCCCAACTTATAACATTTGGTTTATATGGAGTTTGGCGTGTTTATATAACGGAATGTTGCCAAATGAAGCATTTAATGCTTTAACGATTAATGCAGCAAAAGCCATAGGTGTAGAAAAAATGTACGGTAGCATTACGGTTGGAAAAAAATCTGGTTTTATTGTAACAAACGCATTTCAATCCATTGATGAAATGCCATATTGGTTTGCCCAAAACCACACCATTCAAACAATTTTATAACTACTTCTTTATCAAAAAAAGAATAACATCATAAATACCATGTCTGCCCAAAAATGATAGACAATGTTTTTTATTTTTAACTTTAGAAATAATAAAGCTAAGTAAAAGCCACTGCTAATAAGCACCCAAAATTGCAATTCTGTTTTAATAAAAATTGATATTGCGATACTAATAACCAATGCTGAAACAAATAAAATTGTTGTTTTATGTGTGCCTAATCTGGTGCACAATGAGTTGAAGTGATGAACTTTGTCGTATTCATAATCTTTTATCGCAAGTAAAAGCATGTTAGAGAAAACGATTAGTTCAAATAGAATACAATCTACAACACTTAATTGTTGGCTTAAAAATTGTGGAAATACACAAACAGAAAGTGTGAATACTACGGAAGAAAACACCTCTTTAAACATTTGTAATTTTGAAAGAAAAAGAAAGTAAAATGCGCAACAGACTAAAATAGCGATTATAAAACCTATTGTTTTAAAATTGAGAAAACTAAAATTGTATATTGTGAGTGCCAATAAAACCAATCCAATGGTTTTTTGAAAATTTTTATCTAGTTCTGATGAAAAATGTCTGTCTGTTCTATTTATATTCCCCCGATTGAGGTCAATATTTTTATCTAAATAATAAATTAACCAAGTGCCTAGCGCGCTGCCCCACATTAAAAAATAATTTACATTATCAGAAAAATGATGAAATGCTGCAATAGCGGTTAAAATGGCTAAAACATAGTTTTTTGAAAGAAATTTTAAAAAAGTTGTTATTTTGTTGAAATTAATCAACAGCAACAACAGAATTTAGTTCAGGAAAAACTCTTTTTATAGCTTCTTCAATACCTGCTTTCATTGTCATGTCGCTCATTTCACAGCTTCTGCAATTGCCCAATAATTTAATTTGGACAATATTGTTTTTGTCAATATTAACCAATTCGACATCGCCACCATCTTGTTTTAAAAAAGGACGAATAGAATCTAAAGCGGACTCAATTATTGAATGTTTGTCTTTCATTGTTTGTTATTGTTAATTGCTAATTGTCTTACCAAGTTGCCTGCAATTTCGGTAAAAAAACTTATATTTTCGTCAATAAATATTTTTCCTTCATCTGCACTCGACATAATTTTTGAATTTATGGGCAATTGGCCTAATATTGTGGTGTTATATTCTTGGCTAAGTTTCTCTGCACCACCAGTTCCATATAAATAATATTTTTTATCTACTTGGTCTTCCGGAATGAAAAATGCCATGTTTTCTACAATTCCTAATATTGGAATATTTATGCTAGGTAGGTTAAACATTGCGCAAGCTTTTCTTGCATCTGCAACTGCTAGGTTTTGTGGTGTTGTAACTATTACAGCACCAGAAATAGGCAAAGTTTGTGATATTGTTATTTGCACATCTCCTGTTCCTGGCGGCAAATCAATGATTAAATAATCTAAATTGCCCCATTTTACACCACTGATAAATTGTTTTAATGCTGAAGAAACCATTGGACCTCGCCACACAACGGCTTCATTAGGCCTAGATAAAAAACCAATAGAGAACAATTTAATGCCTTCGACTATAATAGGTAGCATTATTTCAACACCATCTATGGTTTCCACATCTACAGATTCATTTTGAACGCCAAAAAGAATTGGAACAGAAGGCCCATAAATATCTGCATCCAATAGTCCAACTTTTGCACCACTTTTTGCTAAAACAGATGCAATGCCTGCCGAAACCGTAGATTTGCCAACTCCACCTTTTCCGCTGCCTACGGCAATAATATTTTTAATATTTGGCAACCCTGCATTGGTCTTTTTGTTAAAACTAACATCGGCTGTCATAAAAATATCAACTTTTATATCTTTATTGATAAAATGTTCAATTGAATTTCTGCAAGCATTCTCAATAAAATCTTTCATTGGGCATGCAGGTGTTGTTAAATATATTGAAAATTTAACAAGGTTTTCGGTAATAATAATTTCCCTAACCATTCCTAAACTCACAATATCTTTATTCAAGTCGGGGTCGTCCACATGGCTAAGTGCATGTAAAATATCTTTTTCTGTTATATTCATTTCTTCTTAAATAAATTTTGTATTCTTTTGAAAAATTTCTTTTCAAATTCTAAAAAAAAGCGAAACTGTCCAAATATAAAACCATACATTAGCAGCAAAATGTTATAAATTGGAAAAATAAGCCAATAATAAGAATATGTAAACCAATCATGTTGTGCCCATTCAAATTCAGCAACCATCCATTTGCGCAATAACATAACGGAGCTGCCAGTTAGAGCAAAAACAATGAGTATCAAAAATACTTGAAGCCCTGATTTTACTTGCCATCTTTGCTTCATTTTTTCTATTATTTGAGAAAATTTCATTCGTGCCGCAAATGTAATATAATATTTATCTATTAACTATTTTGTAGGCTTTTATAATCATGTTTTTAGACAATAAAAAAGCCCATTTCACAGAGTGAAATGGGCTTTTTTGAAAAATTTTAAGGTTGAAATTTATTCTACAATAAATTTAGTAGTATAAATTTGAGAACCATTGTTTGCTTTCAAGATATAAACACCTTTAGAAAACTCAGAAACATTGATTTCTTGAGAACCATCAAAATTGTTTAAAGCATCAGCTTTAACTAATTTACCTGACATATCAAAGATTTCAAAACTGTTATTGTTTCCAACTAAATCTAAATTAATAGTTAGGTTGCTAGTAGCTGGATTAGGATAAACGCTTAAAATATCTTTGTTGATATCATTAATGCTAACGCCCCAACCTTGCTCATTGTACCAAATCATTGGTTTTGTTTTTGTATTGTTTGAAAAAGTTCCTGTTAATTCTCTTGGAAACATATCTGCTCTGTTAAAAACTTCTACCGAAGCAAATATTCTTACATTTCTTGAAAGTGACACTCTTAAACCAACTGTTAATGAGCCTCTAATATGAATAGTATCTCCAGGATCACAATTTCTTAACAAAGGAGTTCTTTGAATAGTATTAATAGGGTTTGGAAAAAACCACAATACATCATTGACAGTTGAACCAGTTAATCCATTAAAGCAAATAACGTGATATCCCAAAGTATCTGAGGCGAACACAGGGTCTGTACTATTATTTTTGCAAACAAAAGTGTATTGAAAAAGAAGGGGGGTTGATTGGTTCCCGCTTCGTAATTCGGTTGGCGTTAGGATTTCTAGTAATTCCCAATCTACTGATCTTTGAGCATACGATAAATTTAAGCTTAATGCTAAAGCTAAAATAAGTAATGTTTTTTTCATTTTTATTGTTGTGTATTTTTAAATTGTATTACAAAAGTAATGCTTTTTATGTTTCTAACAAATTTATTATTTCTTTTTTA
>JBDNIM010000143.1:0-1409 GCA_041688295.1 Bacteroidia bacterium | reverse complement strand
TTTTTATTTAAAGCCATACCCGAAGCAACGCTTAAGCCTTGACCCAATGAACCTGTTGAAATTCTGATGCCTGGCAAATGTTCATGTGTAGTTGGATGTCCTTGCAATCTTGAATTTAACTTCCTAAATGTTGATAACTCACTTATTGGAAAATATCCGCTTCTAGCCAAAACGCTATATAAAACCGGACTTATGTGTCCATTAGATAAAATAAAAACATCTTCATCTTTTGCCTCTTGGGTAAATTTTTGAGGATTGTGGTCCATTATTTCAAAATATAAAGCCGTAAAATAATCGGCACAACCTAACGACCCGCCTGGGTGTCCACTTTGAACAGCGTGAACCATTCTTACAATATCTCTTCTAACTTGGGAGGCAATATTTTCTAAATCTTGAACTGATGGCATAGTAAATTTAATGTGTTGCAAAAGTTCGCTTTTTTTATGATAAATCAAACCAAAATATAGAATACTTATTAACGAACTACAAGATGTTTTTTAAATAAAGACAAAAAACTCTATTTTTGAGCAATCTTATAAAAATATAATCCAACAAAACCAAATAATACATTGGGTATCCAAACAGCGAGCATTGGATGCAATAATCCAGAATTACCATAGGTGTTAAAATACTGAATAACAAACAAATATATAAAACTGATAAAAATCCCAACGCCTAAATTTACGCCAACTCCACCTCTACTTTTTTTAGAAGAAACACAAACACCAATGAAAGTTAGAACAAAGGTAGAAAAAGGAATGGCAATCCGTCTGTGTTTTTCTGTTTCATAAAAATGTAAGCTTTCGTTACCTTTTAATCTTTCTTTTTTAATAAAAGCGTTTAATTCATTGATATTAAAAGATTGTATGTCATCATTTCTTCGAAAAAAATCTGCTGGGTCAAAAGGAATCATGGTGTCGATATAAAGACCTTGGGTTATTTTTTGTGAGCCATTTGGCAAATATTCTCTAGTAAAATAATCTTCAAGACGCCATTTTTGTGCTTTTCTGTTCCAAGATAATTTGCGAGCAAATAATTTGGATTTGAGTTCATTATTTTCAAAATGCTCTAAAGAAACACCACTTCCGATGCTATCATTACCAAAATACTCCATGTAAAAATATGTATTTGGCAAAATTTGCGCATGTGTATTATTTACATACGCATCGTGTCCATCTCTAACATAAATATTTTCAAAAGCTATTCTTTTTTTGTCCGACATCGGAATTAAATAGGCATTTAAAAAAAAAGAAAACACCGCTAAAATTCCTGCTGTAATCATATAGGGTTTCAGGATTCTTAAATAGCTGACACCGGCCGCCAATGTTGCAACAATTTCACTTTGGGCTGCCAATTTGGATGTGAAAAATATAACCGTTATAAATATGAAAATGGGGCTAAACAGATTG
>JBDNIM010000142.1:0-5680 GCA_041688295.1 Bacteroidia bacterium | reverse complement strand
CATTTGCAACATTTTTTTGTCTAAAAATTGGGCATGTATCTGGCTTTTATGCAAATAAAAAAAAGAAATAAAACAAAGCCTGAAAAATGTCTATTATACCAAAAATTACCTTTCCCCACTTAAAAAGACTATGAATAGCCAAAAAACTATCATTTCTGGAAGCAATAATTACAATGCTGATACTCAAACGGGTGCTTCCCACATAAGTCAGCGACTAAACTATTGCTAATGCCCGCAGTTTGCCATTGTATTGCCACACTCACCTGTGTCAATCTGCTTCTTAAACTATCTTGCTTGAAATCGAAAAAAAAAGTGTTTTAGGGGTCGGACATTGCAACTTGATATTGATACAAACAAAAAAACCATTGCGCCAAGCCCAAAAACAAAACGCCACCGTTTACATTTATTTCGTTGTCTTTTACCTTGCCGTTAAATCCATACTTATACATGCTATTCGGGGTCGCTCAAATGGCTGCATGACATAGGGCTAACCAAGGTATTTGGGTAGGTTTGATTCCTTGGCATAGTTTTAGATTATAAATGTAGGCCCTGTTTTTAGTTGTGACTTTTTTTATATATTCCAGCCAACAAAACGCTCGCTCGTAACTATCTTTTTGTTATTCAAATGCCAAAACAAGGTGCCAAATTTTTGTGCAATTTCAATGTCGTGGGTAGAAACGATGATTAGTTTTTTAGATATTTTGCTCAATGTTTGTATGGTTTCAAACAAATTAACTTTTGAAGGATAATCTAAAAAAGCACTGGGTTCGTCCATCAAAATAATGGGGGTGTTTTGTGCCAATGCCCTTGCAACATTAGCTTTTTGCCATTCGCCATCGCTTATTTTATGAATGTTTTTTTCTTGCAAATATTCTATGTTCATTATTTTGAGCGCTTCGTCTATCAATTTTTGTTTTTCTTTTTTATCTAAAATAGAATAGGTGCCCAATTCTACCATTTGCCTTATGCTAACAAATGTTTCTGAGATTCTTGCGTTGTTTACCAAAGCTATTTTTTGCGCTCTTTCTTCAAAAGAATATTGATTGATACATTTATTGTCGATTAAAATACGGTCGTTTTTGCAAGGCAAAATGCCCGCAATTGTTTTTAGCAATGTGGATTTACCTGCGCCATTTGCACCCGAAAAAATAATTAACCCTCCCTCATTTAACACAGTGGAAAAATCTATTATTAAAGGCTCCGAATAGCCGATTTCCAAATTGGATATGGATAAAACAGTTTGCATTATTTTTGCATATTTTTAAGTAAGATATAGATAATTATTGGTCCGCCAAGCAAAGATGTGGTGATATTTATTGGCAAATGGTAATTAAAAATGGGTAGTGAAGAAACAATGTCGCCAAGCAAAGCCATGCTTGCGCCTAAAAGAATGTTTGCAATAAAAATTAGTTTGAAATTAACAGATTTGAATATCATTTTCACAACATTGGGAATGGCTATTCCGATAAAAGCAATTGGGCCGCAATAGGCAGTGCTAACGCCCGTTAGCAAACCGGCAGCCATCAATAAATAAAAACTATTTTTTTTCACATGAACGCCCAAAGTTTGCGCCACATCATTGCCCAATATCATGGCAGACAAAGCCCCCATTTTAAAAAACATAAACAAACAGGTTGCACCAATTAAGATTGAAAAAAGGAACAAATCGGCACCCAAAACCTGAGAAAAAGAACCAAAACTCCATTTTGAGAGAGATTGCAGTTGTTGCGGATTTGCTAAAGAAACCAAGAGACTTTGCACAGCGCCCAAAATCATGCTTAAAACCACACCCAGCAAAAGTATGATATTAGAGTTTCCATATTTTTTGCTCACCAAACTAATTAACAACAAAACACCAATTGCACCCAAAAAACCAAAAAAAGGGAGACCTAATTGAACAATAAAGGGTGAAAAAAAAGATTGCAGAACTAAAAAGAAGGTTACCATAAGTCCGGCTCCCGAACTAACGCCTAAAATATAGGGCCCTGCCAACTGGTTTTTGAACAATTGCTGCAATACAAATCCTGAAACTGCTAATGCACTTCCCGTTAAAATGGCAGTTAAAGCTTTCGGCAATCTAAAAATTTCTAGCAGCGGAATGGCATGTGTTTCTTCTGAAAAAGGATTGATAAAATTGGGCACAAAAAAAACATCTACACACAAAAGAATGAGTAAGCATACAACCAAGAAAGTGACGCCTTTATAATATGTTTGTTGGATTGTCAAGCTTGAAAAACTAGGCTTTTACATTCCTAATTATTGGATTTTAAAAAAAAAACTGGATTTAAAACTTAATTCTTTCTTTGTTTTCTGGCGATAAAAGTGAAATCTGTTTGTCAATAATTTTAGCAAACTCAGGGTTTTTATACAACACTTTCAAACTGCCATAACACGGGCCAGACAAACGAGAATTGTTGGTTAAAATGGCATTTATCAAATTGTTGGCGATGGTTTCGTTACATAGATTTAATCTTGCAACGCTTGCCCCTGCCGCAACCCTGGTTCTAAACTCATAGTTTGCACTTATCAATTGTGTAAGTTCAAGGATAGACGCTTCTTTTTTATAGTTATTGGTAATTGCATACTCTAGCCATTTTGTTCTAATATTATTGTTTTGTCCGTTTGTGTTTTCAGCTATTTTCAAAAATTTAACCTTGTCTTTTTCGCTAATTTCTTTGCTTAACATTATTTTGCTCATGGCATTTTCCACCACATTGTAGCTACTGTCGCTCATCAAAGAAATAAATATTTTTATATGCTCTTTCGCCATCGTGTCTGCACTGATAAAAGCCAGTTTCACTTCTGGTTTGGGGTCTTTTACAATGTTGGCATACCATGCAGTCAATGTTTTTTGATTGGCCAATTGTTTGGCAATTTCTGCTCTAATGGCAAAATGTTTTTCTGCTGCAAATCTTTGCTGTAAAAAGGCTAGCTTGGTTTTTAAATCAATGGTTTTCATTGCCACAATGGCATCGTATCTGTCTATCATGTAAGCAGCTTTTGCGGCTTGGGCAAATAGTTCATCATTCGATTTTTTGAAATCCATTTTTTTCATCACATTGCTTCTTTCATCAAACAAAACAAAAGCTATGTTTTCTGAATTGGCCACATCTACAGAAATATTGTTTTCTGCCACGGCCTCCACCATAATTGTTTTTCTAAAAACAGAGCCATCTTTGTAATAAACAGCCACATCAACAGGCGTTCTAAAAAATTGAGTATGGCCATCTGTTTTGTGTGTTTGTGCAATGTTTAGAACTATGCCTTTGCTTTCCTTTTGATAAGAAATTAAAAAATGTGGCTCGCCTCCTCTGTGAATCCATTGGTCGAAAAACCAATCATAGTTTAACCCCAATTTGTCCTTTACGGCTTTTTGAAAATCCCAAGCTTCCACATTCTGAAAACTATGTTTGCTTAAATAATGTTGAATAAATCTTTTAAAATTATCATCCCCCAATTGGTGTCTAAGCATGCTAAGAACAGCGCTGCCCTTAGGATACAGGCGTGTTGTGCCTCCTTTTGTGTGCCTCACAGGATAATTGTCTTTCTCCGTTTGCGCCAAAGCCGAATTGTGCTCCTGTCTAACCGCCCACTGATAGACATCGTCCCCTTCCAATTCTTTAAAAAATAATTTTGGATAGAAAGTGGCAAAGTTTTCTTGCAGCCAAACATCCATGCCACTTCGAGCCGTAATCAAATTGCCAAACCATTGGTGCGTCAAATCATGATGATTTACCCCCATATAATTTCTGTCTTTAAAACCACGGGCATCGGTTGTAAAAAAATCGCCAAAAATAGTGGCTGTTGTGTTTTCCATCGCCCCATACATAAAGTTTTGAACCATAATTTGAGAATATGTTCCCCATGCATAAGGAACGCCCGTTTCGTCCTCCAAGTGTTCAATCATTTTTTCGGTGTGTAAACTTGTGTAGTAAACACGGTCTTTAAACTCAGGATAAAACCAAAACTGAACCGGAGTGCCTCTCTTTGTGGTTGTTTCTTTTACCTCATAAATGCCAGCTGCAAGCATCAAAAGATAGCCTGCATGTGGTTTTTCCATGGCATAATGCCAGGTATTTGTTCCATCTCCATTGTCTTTAACCGATGTTTTTTTACCGTTAGAAAGCACTTTGTATATGTTGCCAATTGTGGTGTAGGTTTCTGTAATAAATTTGTCGTTCATGTCGTCATACATCGGAATCCAATAGCGATTGTCTATGCCTTGACCTTGTGTCCAAATTTGTTTTCTTATATAATTAATGTCTGCTTTTCCAGTGTTTTCGGGTTGGTTCCAACCAATGAAATAAATCCCTTTTTTAGGCAAAGCCGTGTAAGTAAATTCGATGCTGTGCTTCTCGTCCCAGTTCATTTTTTTAGCAAATGTAACCACTACCCCTTCTTTATTAGAATAAAAGCTTTGGCTCACATTGTCTAACTTAGCGCTCAATATTGTAATATCTGGGGCATTAAAAAACAAAGTATCAATTCCGTTTTGCAGCGTTACAAAATCGTGTGTAACCTTTCCAATCACCTTGCCTTTGTCGGTCTCAAATCGGACATCTACCACCATTTTTTGAATATCTACACTGTGAACACGCTCTGCTCCATCGGGGTCAGCTATGTAATGTAAATGAGGGATTTCGGTTTGTGCCCATCCCGTTTGAAAGGTGAAAAATAGCAAAGCTAAACTTGAAAAAATAGATTTCATAAAAATTAAGATATTTTAAATTTAAAGGAAGCAAAAATAAGGAAATAAATTAGCATTGAATAAAAATTAGTTGAATGACAACAAGCGCAAATTTCATGAGTTTAAACCATACAAAATTATAAAATTAAATTGAAAATCATAAAACAAGGCAATTACACCCAAATTATGCATTCTTATTGAGCAAAATAGGTTTAAATTTGCAAAAAAATAAATTCATACAAACACAAATTATGGAAACAGAAAATATAGAAACAGCAGAGGTAATTGCAGCAATGAAAAATTTTCTTACAGAAATGAGACCACCCGAAGAGGACAGAGATGAGTTAGATATTGCATATAAAATTGAAGGTCAAAGCATCATTATTTTTGAAATCAGACCGCATTGGAACAAACCCGAAATAATTGGCGAGCATCCTTTTGCTATGGCAACATACATTAAAGCAGAAAACATTTGGAAAGTGTTTTATATGAATGAAAATTCTAATTGGGAAGTTTATAAGCAAAAAATAGCTGTAAATTCAATAAAGGAATTTACAAAATTGGTTGAAGACGATAAATACCAATATTTTTTTGGATAAAAATAGCTTTTAGGATTGCTACTTAATTTGGCGTTTGGGTTTATTTTTTAATTTTATACTATTGCGCGAAAAAACTTTAAAAACAATTTTTTCAAAATTTTATCCTTAATAATCAGAAACTTATTTTTGTGTTTACTAAAAAACAAGCTAACCAAAATATAGTAATTGGGCTTTATAATTTGTTTGTGTTTCCCAGTTTTTTTTGGGATTTTCTAAAAATTCATTAGTTGTGTAAAGTTAAAAAAATGAATTTTACAAAAACTAATAATATTTGAAAACGCCCAACTCCTTTTTAAACTTTTCTTAATTACGTTTAGTAATAAATTGACTAATAAAACACCATAAATTTGCATTTTAACTGCATTTCCATTGTCTCCTAAGAAATATTTGAGTG
>JBDNIM010000141.1:0-2905 GCA_041688295.1 Bacteroidia bacterium | reverse complement strand
TAAGTTAAAAGAATTAAGGGCGAATGTGGACACGCTAACGCTAACCGCCACACCAATTCCTAGAACCCTGCATTTTTCCTTAATGGGTGCTAGAGATTTGTCGGTTATAAATACCCCTCCGCCAAACCGTTTCCCCATCAAAACAGAATTACACACTTTTAACAAAGACATTATTCAAAAAGCCATTAAATATGAAATTAGCCGTGGCGGGCAGGTATTTTTTGTGCACAACCGTGTGAAAGATATTTTTGAATACCAAAACATGATAGAACAGCTTGTGCCAGGCGTAAGGGTTGCCATTGCCCACGGGCAAATGGAGGGCAGTAAACTGGAAGATGTTATGCTCAGATTTATGGAAGGCGATGACGATGTTTTGATAGCCACCACCATTATTGAAGCCGGCTTGGACATTCCAAACTGCAACACTATTATTATCAACCAAGCCCACATGTTTGGGCTTAGCGATTTGCACCAAATGCGAGGCAGAGTTGGCCGAAGCAACAAAAAAGCCTATTGCTATTTGTTGTCGCCTGCCCTGAACACGCTGACCTCTGATGCTAAAAAAAGGCTGAGCACGATTGAAGAGTATAGCGATTTGGGCGGTGGGTTTCATGTGGCCATGAGAGACCTAGACATTAGGGGAGCGGGTAATTTGCTTGGGGGCGAACAGAGTGGATTTATCAACGACATTGGTTTCGATACCTATCATAAAATATTGGACGAAGCCATTTACGAACTAAAACACGATGAATTTAGCGACCTATTTAAAGACCAAGCCAAAAGTGTTGGCAGTCGAGATTGTCAAGTGGACACCGATTTTGATATGCTAATTCCAGATTCATATATCAGAAACATGGCCGAAAGACTCAGCCTATACACAGAACTTAGTAAGGTAGAAAACGAAGAAACCCTCGACCAATTTGCCGAAAAACTGATTGATAGGTTTGGTCGATTCCCGAAAGAAGTAGGTGTTCTGTTGGCTTCCATAAGGGTAAAATGGTTGGGCAAATCCATGGGGTTTGAAAAAATCGTTTTAGAAAAACAAAACATGAAAATCTACTTCCCTAGCAATGAGAAAGCCGCTCTCTACGATAGTTCTGCATTTATGAAAATATTGCAATTTGTGGCCACACAACCACACAAGTTTGACATGAAACAAAGCAGCAAAACCATTATTTTGACTGTCAAATTGATTAAAAACATTAGAGAAGCCAGCGATTTTCTGGAAGGTTTAAAACAGCTTTATTAAGAATAAAAAAGCTCTCAATAGTTGGCCTTTAAGAAAAAAGAATGGGACTCGACTCCGATGAAAGTTTGCATTGTAAAACAGGACTAATGATTACATTGTTTGTTTTTGAGGTCAATGCGCCACCCATAAATGTAGCCGAAAAGTTAAAAAAAATTTAAACAAAATTTTAAAAACCAATGAAAAAATTCGATGAAAATAACGAGACGGAATATCTATGCCTATAAATCAACAAATTAAGCGTTCTTGATCCAATAGAAATCCCAAAAGTGCGGGTATGCATAAATAAAAAATAGAAATAAGTTAAAAAAAGAACTTAAAAAACAACAAAAACGACACCCGTTTTTAATTCAATCCCCAAATACAAATTATAATGGCTCAAATGCTACCAAAGCTTACTTCAATAACGCAAAGCAGCCACGAATTGAAAGGTTTCAATCACAATTCGCAAAGCCGAAATGCGTTTAAGCTATATGTTACGGGCATGGGCTGTTCTCGCCAGAAAGAACCACTTTTTGGGGTTTGCAAACTTTATTTATAGTGATTCATATTCACTTTGTCAATTTGATGGAATATAAATATCAAATGATGCACCTTTATTTGATTCTCCTGTTGCTATAATTACTCCTTTGTGATTCTCAACAATTTTTTTAACTATGGTAAGCCCTATTCCTGTACCTGATATTTTTTCTTTGTCGTGGAGGCGTTTAAATATCTCAAAAATTTGGTCTTTGTATTGTGGTGCGAAGCCAATACCATTGTCTGTAACAGTAATGTGACAATATTCTTTTTCGGATAAAAGTTTTTTGTTTTTTACTTTGCTTCCTTTGATATTTCTACTGTTTATTGTTATGTGCGGTGGTCTATCAGGATTTGAAAATTTGAGTGCGTTGCCAATTAGATTATGTATGAGTTGGTGAAACTGAAAGGGAATAATTTGGGCATCACACATTTCGCCTACTTCAATGGTTGCCTGTTTTGCAGTTATAATTTCCTCGAAATCATTTTTTACTGCTTCTATTATTGGCGCGAGACTGGTAGTTTTAAATTTTCGTTCAGATGAAGTTGTGCGAGAATATGCTAGTAAATCATCAATGAGTGTTCTCATTCGCTTGGCTGCACCTTCAATTCTTAGCACATATTCTTTGCCTTTATCAGATAGGTTTCTAGATTCATCAGCAATAAGACGGGTAGAGAAGATTTGAATTTTTCGTAATGGCTCTTGTAAATCGTGGCTGGATATATAGTTGAATGATTCCAATTCTTTATTGGTAATGATTAATTCAGCTGCCCGTTTTTCCTTTTCTTCGTTTTGAAATATAAGTTCTTTGTTGGCAATCACCAATTCATCTGCACGTTTTTCCTTCTCTACATTTTGAAATACAAGTTCTTTGTTAGCAATAATTAATTCGTCTGCACGTTTTTCTTTCTCTTGGTCTTGAAATACAAGCTCTTTGTTGGCAATCGCTAATTCATCAGCGCGTTTTCCTTTCTCTTGATCTTGAAATAAAAGTTCTTTGTTGGCAATTACTAATTCGTCCGCACGTTTTTCTTTCTCTTCATTTTGAACTAATAATTGATGTGTTTTTTGATAAAGTTCTACAAATACCGCCACCTTAGCGGTTAATATTTCTGGAACAAGTGGTTTAATCATATAAT
>JBDNIM010000140.1:0-3912 GCA_041688295.1 Bacteroidia bacterium | reverse complement strand
GGGCAAATTTCCCTCAAACTCATTGTTTTGAACAAACGCATTCTCAACATTAGAGTCTGTCCATGCCATGTGCGGCACTTTTACATTGGATTGATTAAATATAAACTTCTCTGTTCTAGCATTTACAAAACCCAGTCCTTGAACATGGCCTTCTTCGCTAAAACTAGTCATTAATTGCATGCCCAAGCAAATACCCAATATCGGCTTTTTCTTTTCTAAAACCTGAGTATTTAAAAAGTCTCTTAACCCAGTTTGCTCAATATTTTGCATTCCTTTTTCAAAATTTCCAACACCAGGCAAAATCAATTTATCTGCATTGCCTAACACTTCAAAATCAGATGTTATGACAGAAGGTTCACCAATTTTTTTCAGCATATTTTTGATGGACAAAGGATTTCCAAGTCCGTAATCAATGATTGCAATCATCACTGTGATTTTAAATTAATAGGATAAGTATTTATTTGATTTTCAGCAAAAAATAGTTCGTTGGTTAATGGCAAATTCTTTTCCAACATTTTTGTTAATTGTACTTCATCACGAGCAATGATATTAATAATTTTCGAGTTATCGACAGGAAACTCCATATAAGATTTAAATGGCGCTAAAATTGTCTTATATCCTAGATACAATCGTTCAAAAACAATGGTTGAAAAGGCACTCACCGCAATATTTATTTCCTCAAACAATTGATTGGTTGGTTTATTAATGTCTGCAAAACTAAAGAATTCTTGATTAAAATTTGTAGAATAAAAGTGCATCGACTCTTTCAATTGTTTTTCATTCCTTTTTTCACTTGGATGCAAAAAGACAATTAATTCATAGTCCTTTTTTGCCGCAATAAAGTTTATCAAAGTATTTAAAATCAATGTTTCATCTTTTTCTTCTTGAGAATCTTTTATATAATTTCCTTTTAGACTGCGCAGCCAAATAGCACTAGAGTAATAGCCAATTTTACGACTTGTAATTGCACGAGATATTGGCTTATTATTTAATACATCAAGAATACTTTCTGGCCCCCAAGTTACTATTTTACCAATTCTCATTGTTTTACTGAAATATTCAACTTCTTCTTTTTGATATTCAAAACAAATACACAATATATCGGCAATAATGATTGAATTGTGGAAATACAGCGGCACTTCAGAAGGATTTTTAATGCATTTTATTTTATTATTACATAATAAAATGGCATTGATATTCGCATTTTGTTCGAAAATACAAAAATAGTAAACCTTGTTAATTTTATGGGCTTTGCAAAATCGTATCAAACCATAGCTTTCTAAAATCAAAGTGGGAATTAATGACCAATTTGTTCTATTTTTAGAAAACAGAGTCAATGGGAACAAAACCAAAGTCAAAATCCCTGCCACGGCAATCTGAATATATTTATTTAATAAACCCGTTGAATAAATGGTATTTTCTAGACCTAAAGCATTTAGATTTCTCTCTCCAGAAAAATATTTTACATATTCAATTCTTTTGGCAATGGATTTTAAATTGCCATCAAATACGAGTGCTGTATCATCATTAAAATAAGGTGGCTTATGTTTTAGTCTAACTAAAATCCTACTAAAAGCCCTAAGAATTACTAACGAACTTTTTCTGTCATTTTCATTGTATCTAAATTCATAGGTTTTAAAAAATGATTTTGCAGCTAAAACATATTTTGAGTTGGAGCTTTTATCAATGAATAATAAAAAAATCGATTTTATATATAAATTGGCTACCTCTATCATTCGGCAATAAAGCTCAACGCCATTCGTGTTCCTTTTTCCAAATCTTGATTCACTTTTTTTCCTAAAATTTCTGGCAAAAACTTTGGATGCAATCCATAACCTGGTCTAACACTTTTAATATTATCCAAAGTTATTAATTCATCTTTTTTAATATCTTTAGAAACATATAAGGAACGAGAGAATTGCCTCCCTTTCGCTTGCAATTCTGTTATTTCAAATGCAACTTTACCAATCGCTTTTTCAGCATCTCTCACGGCTAAGACCATTTCCTTGAACTCTGTTTCATTCATAGAAAAGCTGGCATCGGGACCACCAATACTTCTGTCTAAAATAAAGTGCTTTTCAATAACTTCTGCACCAAAACAAACCGCAACGATAGGCACAATGCTACCGATTGTATGATCAGAAAGCCCAACTTTTACATTAAATTTCCTTTTAAACTCATGCAACATTATCATATTTGCCTCCTCAATTGGTGCTGGATAACTGGAGGTGCATTTAAGCAATGTAATATCGTTATTCCCCGTTTGTCTTATCGTATCAATTGCTAATTCAATATCCTCTAAACTCGCAATTCCCGTTGACAAGATCATTGGTTTCATTTTAGAAGCCGCATATTCAATCAAAGGAATATCAGTGATTTCAAAAGATGCAATTTTATAAGCAGGCACATCTAATGTTTCTAAAAAATCGACCGCAGAATTATCAAAAGGAGATGAAAAACAAATTAGTCCTTCGCTTTTTGCCACATCAAACAATTCTTTATGCCATTCCCATTGGGTGTATGCCTCTTGATACAATTGGTAAAGATTTTTTCCTTCCCATATTGTCCCTTTGATTTTAAAATCATCCTTATCTGAGTCCAAAGTTAAGGTGTCTGCTGTGTAGGTTTGTAGTTTAATACAATCTGCCCCTGCTCTTTTGGCCGCTCTTATCGTTTCCTTGGCCACCTCAATACTGCCATTATGGTTTGCTGATAATTCAGCAATGATAAATACATTTTTACTATTTAAAAAACTCATTTCTTATAATTATATAATTGTGCTTCACTTCCTTTAATTTTTACTGATTTATCAAATATGAAACCAGCCTTCGAAAATGCTTTTATAGATGCTATATTTTCATTTTTTATATAGGCAATTATTGGGAAAGTCAATTTTTCCTCCGCATAATTTATAGCTTTATGTATAAAAGTAGAAGACAATGATTTCCCTCTATTTTCTGGAGAAATATTTACTCCAATGAGCGTAGAATTAGCCTCAACATCAAATCTAACAATTGCTATATCATTGCCATTTAATTTTCCAATTAAATAAACTGCATTATTATCATTTAATTTATTTAAAAACCACTTTTCATGGTTGCTTTTTTCAATCCCTTCAGTAGAAAAAGAGTTTTTTCTACTGATATAATCATTACTCCAATCATAAATAAGCCAAATATCTTTTGCCTCAATCGGCCTAAAATCAATTAATTGCTCCATTATAGATTAATTTTACTGTGAATAACAACATCTTTAAACTCGCCTTCAAAAAAACAATGCGCCTTTAAAACAGCTTCTTCATTAAAGCCTTCTTTTTCTATTGCAGTGTATAAATGTGGTCTTATATCAAATGCATAAGTATATATTTTATGTAAATCTAAACTATTAAATGCCACTTCTTCAATTAATTTTAAATAATTGCGCCAATGTGTTTCGAATTTTTCTTTTTCCAAACTTGTTTTCATAATAAAAGAAATTTCAGCATTTCTATCTATCCAATTGATATGCACCAATCCGCCATAACCAATGCATTTCCCATTTTCTAAAAAAGAAAACAATATTTGTTGAGGTTTTTCTTGACCAAAAAGTTTTGAAATAACTACATTAAAGTAATTGTTTTGGTCCGTTTCAGTTAAGGGTTTTGATTGTCTTAAATGATACATTTGCTCATTCCGCCATTGCATGATTTCATTACGATCTTGGAATCGGATGGGAACCAAACAGTATTCACCGATGCAGTATTCTTGTTGTTTGAGTGCTTTATAGACCATAGTTGTGAGAGGATTTCCAAACGCTTGTCATGCTGACAAAGGAAGCATCTATTCCCGACAAGCGAGTGGGATTTCTAAACGCTTGTCATGCTGACAAAGGAAGCATCTATTCCCGACAAGCGAAGGGATTTCCAAACGCTTG
>JBDNIM010000139.1:0-12314 GCA_041688295.1 Bacteroidia bacterium | reverse complement strand
TTGATGTTAAAAACATTGGCAGAACACCAGGCAATTATAGTATAAAAGTGAAAATAAATGGCTTAAAAAATGTGTCTTTATTTTTGGCCGATAATTTTGGCGACAAACAATACATGAGAGACACTTGCCAATTGGATAACAATGGAGTTGGTGTTTTTTCCGGCAATCCTAAATTGCAAAGGGGTTTATATATGATAGTTTTTCCCGAAATGAATGCCTATTTTGAATTGCCAATAACAGAAGATCAGGATTTTTCTTTTGAAGGCGACACAAGTGTGGACGAAACAAAAATTAAAATTATTGGTTCGACCGAAAATGCGGCTTTTGTTGAATATCAAATACACAGAGTTGCTTACGGCAAACAAAAATACGATTTAGAAAATCAATATAAAAATGCTAAGGCTACAAAAAACAATGAAATGATGGCACAATTGAAACCACAAATTGAGATTTTAGAAAAACAAGACATGGATTTCAGAAACGGATATATTGCCAAATATCCTCAGCATTTATTAACTAAAATATTCAAGGCTTTTGAACCTGTTTTGTTTCCAAAAGATGTCGTTTTAGATTCTATGCAACAATATTATTTTTATAGAACCCATTTTTGGGATAATTTTGATTTAAGTGAAACAGGCCTTATTCGTGCCCCGGGTGGTTTATTAATTCGTAAACTCAATGAATATATTGACAGAGTGTCTTTTCAAGATTTTGATAGCCTTATTGTTTCCGTAGATGACGCCATTGGCAAAACATTGGAAAACACTGAAACTCAAAAATATTTTGTTCAACATTTGACAGCTAAATTTCAAGATAAAAAAATAATGTGTATGGACAATGTTACTTATCACATTATTAATAAATATTATTGCACGGGAAAGGCTTGGTGGTATGACGACACAGCAGGAATGAGAAAAATGTGTGAAGAGTCTAAAAAAGCAATTCCAACCTATTGCGGCAAAACAGCACCAAACTTAAAACTAGCAGACACAAGCGGCAATTATAAAACATTGTACGAAAACATGGGCAAGGTAACAATTTTATTCTTTTATGACCCCACATGTGGACATTGCAAAGAAGTGATGCCAGTGGTAGCCAAAGTGCATGATAAATTAAGCAAATACGGTGTAAAAGTATATGCAGTTTCTACAGAGAACAAATATGACGAGTGGCGCGCCATGATGAGAAAAAACCCTGACATGAAAAACTTTATCAATGTTTGTAAAACCGACCGCTACTATCCTTGGCCAATTTATAAAAACGACTACAATATTACTGTCAATCCTACCCTATTTGTGTTGGATGAAAACGGAAGAATATTGGGCAAAAAAATAGATGAGCATCAGTTAGAGTATTTTATTGAATCTATTTTATATGAAAAGAAAATAATCAACTATAAACCCGAACTGCCTAAAGAAAAGCCTGCCAAAAAAGACGAAAAAGAGGGATAATCAACCTTAAATTAATGTTTTTTAAAAAGTCCTTTCATTTGAAAGGACTTTTTTATTTAACTTTGCATAGTATAAATGTCTTTTTTATTAAAAACAACCAATAGCTTTAGGTATGCCTTTTCAGGTATTTTTCTTTTTTTTAAAACAGAAAGAAATGCAAGTATCCATTTATTAACAACATTTCTTGTGATTTTTTGCGGAGCAATTCTTCAAATATCATCAAACGATTGGCTATGGCTGACTGTTGCAATTTCTGGCGTTATATGCGCAGAAATGATAAATACAAGTATAGAAAAACTTTGTAATTTAATAACAATGGAACAAAACAACACTGTTAAACAAATTAAAGACATTGCAGCTGCCGCAGTTTTGATTATGGCAATTGCAGCAGTAATTATTGGATTGGTGGTTTTTCTGCCTTATGTTTTTTAGTTAATGGGGTAATGGAGAATTGAGAATGGAGAATTGGTTAATGGATTAGACTTTTTAACTAATCCACTGCTTAGGACTTACAACTAATTCTTTTAATCATCATTATTCCCTTACTAATCAGCTAACAATTTTATTTTCATTACTTTTAATAGGAAATAATTATTATCGTAATTATTCCTTTATTATTTGTGCGGTATAATGTCCTTTTTCACTCTTTACCAATAGTGTATAAATCCCTTTGGCAAACTCACTAATATCAATAGTTTGCTGCATTTCGCCATTGTAAACTTCTTTACCAATGGAATTATAAATAATAAGTTTCAGGTAGGTTTCGTTTGCATTGGTTTGAATCGTAATTATTTTTTTAGCCGGATTAGGGTACACATTTATTTTTCCTAATTTAATTGTGAATTCATTATTAATAGAAGTATTTCTAACATCTACAATTATCGAATCAAAATAAGTGGTGGGGCAATTTAAAGGTGGATTATTTACAATTCTAGTAATATAATATTTTCCATAATTTGCAAAAGTAAAGGAGTCTTTTTTCATTGAACTACTTTTTAAAACAGTTCCATTATTTGTGCTGTCTCTGATTGACCAATTAAAGGTTTGTACGCCAGAATATGAAGCGATATTTTCAAAAAACAAGGTTTTGTCTTTTTTGATATAACTGCTGCTAGCTTTGGCTTTAGGATTTACTTTTATACTATAGTTTTTCACGGACCTTCCTGGTTGTGGGCAATAATCATCCTTAGCCGTTACTAAAAAGTTATACCAATTATTATTTGCATCGCCTTCTTTGCTTTGCCAGCAAAACTCACCTATTTTTTCTCGTTCATTAGGATTAATTATTGTAAAAGTAGCGCCCGGTATTCCCATATTCCAAGTTAATGTTATAGTGTCTAATGTAGTTTGCTTTGGTAAAAATGGATCATCACTTGTAGAAATTCTAAAACACAATTTCTCTCCTTCGCATATCGAAAAATAATTTATGCCCATTATAATGGGCGGATTATTACTCCCTAAATCGCTAATTTGAACACATACTTCATTTGTTGTGTAACCAATTAATGTTGTTACATTATTTATTTTACGAAATTCTAAACATTTAACAACGAAAACACCCACCTCTTTTTTTGTCGGTGTAAGTATAAAATCTCCTGACATACTATCGAAATAAAATCCTCTTGGCGGCTTTGCATTTTGGATTGGACGACAATCCACTTGACCAGTATTTGGAGGACAGAAAGGAGTCAACGGGATTCTGTAAGATAAGTTATTGACATAAGTTTCACTTTGATTATGGCTATTTTGGGCAGGAATAAGCATATATGCAATTGAATCAAAATCCACTAAATCACTTACAGAAATATTGTAAACAAAAGGCAAATTCAAATTAGCGGCTAAAAAAGCAGGACTTCTAAAATTTGAACTAGTATTCGCGCCATTTCCTAACGCACATAAATTTATCATTGCCTCCACATAAAAATCATTTTTGCTAATCAAAGTATTAATACTGTCCGATCTTTTTGCACCTGTTAACCCAAAATAAACATGGCAATTACCATTAGTTTTAAACAAAGAATAGGTTAATGAATTAAAATCTATATTTGCTTCAAAAGTATGTTGTTCAATGCCTTCCGAAGTTGTTGTATTTGGGGGGTTGCATGGCTTAATAACACTTTTGCAAAACGTTGTAATATCCGCAATATTTGTTCGCGTTAGCGTTAAATTAAAATTATGATTTGCCGCAAACACTTTTAATATCGGCATAGCCAAAGGTTCTCCACTGCAACGCCTGTTTACATTAGCAATTATCTTATATCTATTGTTACCTTGGGCTTCATAGCTAATTTTTCCGCCAACAATTTGAGCTGTTTGGCTATATCCTAAAGAAAAACTTAAACCAACAACCAAACTAATAATTAATTGTTTCATTATTCAAAGACACATGAAATTGATGAAAAGTTGCTTTTTGTAATTTACAATTCTATTTATTTGAACAAATAAAAGCAAATAATCTCATAAAACATTTATTTGGGTCAGACTAATATAAAATAATGCTCATTGCCAAATTACAGCTAATAACAAAATGAAAAAAGAAAAATCCCCACTTCCCATTCTTAAAACTTTATTCTCTTAACTACAACATAGGTATGTCGGTTGTTTACGAGTGTTGTATAGGCAATTAAAGCTTCTTCTTCTTTCGATAAATTTAAAGGGCTTATGGCAATATAATCGCCTAAAAAAGGTTCGCCTTGAGAAATGAAATCAATGTCATTAACGGCAGTAGGCAAAACTACTTGTTCGGAATCGAAAATCGTACATTTGAAAACATTTATTTTATTGGCTATTGAGTTTCCATCGCCTTTTTTTACCCCATAAAAAATCATCATCACCTTGTTGTTGTGTGTCTGAAAATGGGGCATCACATAACTATAACTGTCTTTGGATTCTATTGTTTTCGAAACCTCCCATGTTTTATACTCAGGGTTATAAAATTTATAATAGATAACCGACATTTCATTTTTTTGAGCCGCCCAACACACAAATATTTTATTCCCCACTCTTCCAGTAAAAGGCATTCCATTTGCCCGCATCATGCCCGCACTTTTAATGTCCCAGCCGTCTACATGCGCCTCAAAAACCTCAGGAACCGTCCATGAAATGCCGCCATCCAAGCTCATACAACACCACAAACTATTCATTCCGCTCCACATACAATATAAAACACCTTTGTCATCGCTCGCAATTGTTGCCCCCTCCAATGTCGAATCGCCATCCAAACAATTGCCTTGCACATGGCTCAAAACCGTTGGCTTAGAGAATGTTTTGCCATTATCGTCCGAATAAACATGCATAATTCTGCTCAAATCCGAAGGCGCTTTGCTTTCATATTTATCAAATTGGGTCCAACTAACATGCACCCGTCCTGTTTTTGGTTCAACAAAAATCCATGGTTTGTCTTGCATTTTTCCTTCTTTAAAACCAATGCCAACACTTTTTTTACTGCATCTTTTATTAAACTTCAAAGGCTGATAAACGATTCTATCGAAAGACTCAGGCCAATTTGCTTTTTTATTATTTGCCAAATGCAACAAATGAATATTGTTATAATTGTCCCAAAACAAAACAGGGTCGCCATAAAAACCAAACTTAGATTTCACCTTCATTCTTTTAAAAGTGTTGCCCGTGTCCTTGCTTCTAAAAACATTATTATTGTTAAAAGCCAACATCACTTGCGCATTGTTTTTTGGATTAATGGCCAAGCTTGGCTCGTTTCCAGAAAGAAACTGAGGGTTAATTTCAGTGTTTTGTGCAAGAGAAATCTGTACCGCAAAACATAAAAGGAAAAAGAATCTCATCATAATTTAAAAAAAAGCAAATGTAATTCAATAAAAGTAATAATTTTGCAAAAATGCACAACATCGAACCATTCTATAATTGGCAGCATATTTACAACTCTGAAAATGACGAAAGGTCGCCTTTTTTTGATGTAGAACACAGTGAATTTGAATTTAAAAATGCAGTTTATAATTATTTAATCCATCCACAATGGGATCAGTTTAGTTCTAACACATTGTATCTAAAAATCATTTTTGCAGAATACGAAAAAGGCTATTGCATCATAGAATTAATAGGCGAATGGAATGATTTAATCAACAATGACATCATGTGGTTTAAAAGAGAAGTCATTGATGTTTTAATTACTGAAGGCATCGAACAATTTATTATAATAGGCGAAAATGTACTTAACTTTCATTCCTCCGATGACTCCTATTACGAAGAGTGGTTCAATGAAATTGAAGAAGGTTGGATAGCTTTTGTAAACTTCAGAGACCATGTTTTAGAGGAATTTCAAAACATGAACATCGATTATTACATAAATTTTGGGGGCGAATTGAATGCAATAGATTGGCGCACGATGAACCCTTTTCAGTTGAAAAAGATCATAGAAAGCGTTATCAAAAAGAGATTAAATTAAGCTTATCTGATTAAATGAATAACCCCGTTAATCGTTTGTTTGTCATCAAATTGCGGCCTGTTGCTTTTAATTTTCAACAAATAATAATACACCCCGCTTGACAGCGTTTCGCCAGTGTTTTTATTGTTTCCGTTCCAACAGGTCTGAGGCATTTTTCCTTCAAAAACCAATACACCCCAACGGTCGTATATCCAAATTTCGGCATCATCGCAATCTTGCTGCAAACCGGCAATTGTATAACAATCGTTCAAATTATCTTTGTTTGGCGTAAAAACATTGGGCATTTTTATAGTACCAATCGGATTGCTTGTCAGCGCTATAATAACAGATTGCGTGTCTTGGCATTTTCCATTGGTATGTTTAACTGTTAAGATGGTTTTGAAATTCCCATCCAACAAAAACTCATGTTTTGGGTTTTCCTCTGAAGTTGATAGCGTTCCGTCACCAAAATCCCATCCAATGCTAGTATAATTCTCCGACTTGTTTTTAAATTGATATATGCGGCTGCATGGTTTTGCTTCAAAAGAAAAATCAGCTTTGGGCAAATCATAAACCGTAATAATAGTGGAGTCCATTTCAGAAACATTGCAAGAAAATGAATCAATAGATGTTAGTTTTACTTTAAAAACACCTGGTAACAGAAAAGTATGTTTCGGATTTTTTGCGGTGTCAATGGGACTGCCATCGCCAAAATCCCATTGAAAACTTCTGCCACTTTTACTTTGATTTGTAAAATCTACCTGCAGCGGCAAGCAACCCTCCTTTGGATTGGCATCAAATTTTGCATCAACGATAAAATTAATTTGAAAATCTATTTTAAAAGCAGCATTGCTGCATCGTTTGCTAAGATTGGTTTTGAAAGGCACATTGGGCGTAACCGGAAAATCCTGATTCCCTCCTCTGTCAGGGCAGCTGGCACAAACCGACTGATAAACCACCCCTTTTTTATCGAAACGAGAAGTGCCGCCATCCACATGGTCTTCTGTTTTGTCTCCTCCAAAATAGGTTGCATAAAGCAAATTGTTTGCATTTTTGTTTAACACAATTAAATAAAAGTCTTTGTTATCTGTTGTGGGTTGTATTGCATTTGCAGAAACAGGCAAACCTTTTGTTGTTAAGGAATGTAAAATCCCATCTGTAATGGGGCTGCCCCATCCAGAGAAATAAATATTGTCGCATTTATCTACCAAAAAAGCAGAGGGCGAAATTTCAGGGTTATTTATTCTATTGCCAAATGTTGTACTTAAATTTATATTCGCCAAATTGGGCGAAAATCTAACAATAAATTGGCTGGTATTGTCTTTGCCGTAGGTGTTTGCTGTTCTTGCTAAATTCCCTTCGGTTTGCCCTGCCGCAAAAACCTGACCGTCTTTGTCTAAGTCTATAAAAAATATTTGATCGTAAGAATTGGTTCCAAAATAGGTGCTGTGTAACAATTGTCCATTTAAAGTAAGTTTGGCAATGAATCCATCTGCACGCCCTCCTGAGTATGCGTTTTTGTTTCCATTCACCCCAAAAGCCATTGCATTGCTTGATGTGCCACCGGCCACATATAAAAACGAATCATAAATTCTAACGGAATACAAAGCATCGTCTGAATTGCCGCCCATATAAGAACTAAACCTTAGCGTTGTTAGCGCAGCGTTAAAAGAAAATAAACAACCATCTTGCAAAGAAGCAGCTGAACTTTGCAAAGCATTTTTTACAGGAAAATTGGAACTTTCTGTTGTTGAGGCGATGTAAATGTTATTTAGCGAATCTACCGCCACATCGCCTCTGTAATCGTCCGAGTAATTATAACGCAGGTTTCGACTATTCAATCCATCATAGCCCGCCCCACCAAAATATGTGCTGCCAACAATATCGGTTCCGTTTTCTAAAAACTTGGTTATAAATATGTCTGTTTGCCCTTTTAAAGTGGTGCTATAAGCGTTTTGGCTTGTTGGAAAATCTTGAGAATAGGTGGTTCCAAAAACTATCAATTGATCAAAATTATCTACCACCAAACTATGCGGATACTCATCTTGCCCTCCGCCTATATAGGTGCTGAAAAGCAAATTGTTGCCCGCGCTGTCAAACTTATTGATACCAATGTCGCAAGGCAAACTTGCAGGCAAGCTGCCCACTCCGCCCGAAAAAACCGTTTGAAAAGCGCCCACTGTTACTGGAAAAGGCCCCCCGTTGGTTCCAATTCCTCCATCAACAATACCGGCAGCGTATAAATGAGATTTGGAATCGAAGGTGGAGGTGAACCCAAAATTATCGCCTTTGCTACCGCTATAAGTAGAAAAAACAAGAATTGGATCTATTACCAAAATTTCGTCTTTATTGTATTCCCCCAAACGAAAATCCACTGTCCAAGCGGTTTCTGTTTTTGTTAAATGGTAATTACAGCTAATTTCTATAGTGTCCTCTCCTATTATTTGATAAGCATAAGGTTTATTTTCAATAACATTGCCAACAGATGTTTGAATGACTAATGCACCATTTTCTATTTTTAGAAGCTCAGCGTATTTATATTCTATTTTTATTAATTTAGGATTGGCTTGGGGTTTTACAATAAAGTTGTGTTTTATGTTTCTGTCATAATCCTCAATTTCCCAGTCTATGCCTTTATAAAACTCTAAATAAGTTATTTTTCCGTACGATTTTGTATTCGTTGCTTTAATGTCGTTTTTATAAAAATTAAAATAGGACGGCTCCATCTTTTCTTTATTTATGTTTAAAAAATTTGCTCCTAAAAAATTTACATCAAACCGATGATACCTTTGAATGTAATCTTTTTTTATTTTTTTATTCAAATGGTAATCGTGCCAAAACAGTTCGTTGTCTTCCATGTTTTTGAGCAAAACCACATAGCCCGTTTTGGTAAAATAAGACATTCCGTTTTGAAAATGCTTAGTAAAAACAATATTTTCATTAAACCTGCCATTGTTTTCCAATAAACTTTGGGCGTTTACATCTGATAAAACCAAAAATAAAATCATACAGACTTTTGCAAGAAAAACTCGCATTGCACTGATTATATTATTTTTAAGTGGCATTATATCATTCAAACTCTTTACAAAGATAGTATTTTTCACAAATTAGTTGCTTGAAACTATAAAAAAAAGATAAATCAAGCCTATTTTTGCACTCGCTTAAATAAAAACAACAAATAAAAAATGCCAGAACTAAACGAATTACAAATTCAAAGAAGACAAAAATTAGATGAGCTTTATAAATTAGGCATCAATCCTTATCCAGCAGAGTTATGGGATGTGAACAATTATTCTCAGAATATTTTAAACACCTATCATGCAGAAACCAATCCTATAGAAAATGTTTCTATAGCAGGTAGAATTATGAGTTTGCAGCCAAAAGGAAAGGTTTGTTTTATGAAAATACAAGACAAAGACGGACGCATACAATTGTATGTTGGCAGAGATAATATTTGCGAAGGCGAAGATAAAACATTGTTCGACCAAGTGGTTCTGCATCTTTTAGATTTGGGTGATATTATTGGTGTTACAGGCGATATTTTTGTTACCAAAACAGGTGAAACAACTGTAAGGGTTAAAACGATAAAACTGCTTTCTAAGTCTTTGAATCCTTTGCCAGTTGTTAAAGAAAAAGATGGCGTTATTTATGATGCTTTTAGCGATTCGGAGCTTAGACACCGCATGCGTTATGTTGATTTGATTGTTAACCAACATGTGAAAGAAACTTTTATAAAACGGACTAGGGTTGTGCAATCTTTGCGCAACACTTTTAATGAAAGTGGGTATTTGGAGGTGGAAACGCCAATTTTGCAATCCATTCATGGAGGTGCAGCTGCTCGACCTTTCAAAACCCATCATAATGCACTCGACATTCCTTTGTTTTTGAGAATAGCCAACGAATTGTATCTTAAAAGATTGATTGTTGGTGGTTTTGAAGGTGTTTATGAATTTGGAAAAAACTTTAGAAACGAAGGTGTTGATAAAACTCACAATCCCGAATTTACGGGTTTGGAAATATATGTGGCCTACAAAGACTATAATTGGATGATGGATTACACAGAGCTGATGATTGAAAAAGTAGCGATTGATGTTAACGGAAGCACCGAGGTTATCGTTGGCAAACAAGCCATTAGCTTTGCGCGACCTTACAAAAGGATTACCATGTTTGATGCCATAAAAGAGCACACAGGCATAGATATTTCAACCATGGACGAAGGGGCATTAAGAGACACCTGCAAACAGCTTCACATTGCAACCGATGCAAGCATGGGGAAAGGCAAATTGGTTGACGAAATATTTGGAGAAAAGTGCGAGAAACATTGCGTTCAACCAACTTTTATTACAGATTACCCAATTGAAATGAGTCCTTTAACAAAAAAACACCGCTCGAAAGAGGGTTTGGTAGAGCGATTTGAATTGTTTGTGAATGGCAAAGAAATAGCAAATGCTTACACGGAATTGAACGACCCAATAGACCAAAGAGCGCGTTTTGAGGAGCAAATAGACCTTGCAGGAAGGGGCGATGATGAAGCCATGCCGCTTGATGAAGATTTTCTTAGAGCTTTGGAATATGGCATGCCTCCAACTGCTGGTTTAGGCATTGGTATTGACAGACTGACCATGTTGATGACCAACCAAACAAGCATCCAAGAGGTTTTGTTCTTCCCTCAAATGAGACCAGAGAACGGTTAGATTTTTGATTTTGTATTTTTGACTTTTGATTTTATCAAAATCAAAAGTTAGATTTTTAATTTCTGCATACTAATATAATGAAAAGTCCTATTCAGTTTGAATAGGACTTTTTTTTGTGGGGGTTGATTTTTCGGATAATGGGTTATATTTGTGGCGGTGAAAGTTAGAAAAACATTTGCTTGAAAAACTTTTTTGCAACTATAGATACTTGTGAAAGCTCCCCAAAAAAGAGTGCGAATTTACAATAGATAAAACACTAATTTAACCCAAAAAGCAATGATACATTATGGCAAATAATCCAGCAAACCATCTTCGCCAATCTATCAGATTAAAGGGATATGATTATTCGCAGGCAGGATTATATTTTATCACTATTTGTTGTCAGGAGATGGCATGTCGTTTTGGTTCAATAGAAAACGGGGCAATGCAATTGAATACCAACGGTGAAATAGCCAATAAAGAATGGGCAAAATTATGCGAAAGATTTTTAAATTTTGAGTTAGATGTATTTCAAATAATGCCCAACCACATGCATGGTATTATTGTTTTAATCCTGTAGGGGCTGGGCTTGCCCCTGCCAAAAACCATTTTGAAAAGGAAGGTGCTAACCATTTTGAAAAGGAAGGTGCAAGCCCAGCCCCTACGGATGCCAATATATCATTGAATGAAAACAAAACCATTGGAGATATTGTGGGAGCCTATAAATCATTGGTAACAAATGCCTGTTTAAAAGAATATAAATTAAAAAACAAAGTATTGGGAAAATTGTGGCAACGCAATTATTATGAACACATTATTCGCATCGAATCCTCTTATAAAGCCATTGCGCAGTATATTATGCAGAACCCCGAAAATTGGGAAGAAGATAAATTTTTCAACCAAGTGAATAATTACTATCTAAATCCAATTTCAACCTTTTGTTGTTCGATCTACAATTAATTTTGCAGCCCTTTCACTTGCGCCAGCCTTTCCTACTATGGTGTTTAATTTATCGTAATCATCAAACATAGCCTGTCTTTTTTTCCCTTGAAGAATACTTTTTAGCTCGTTGTAAAGATTGGTTTTTGTCAATTCATTTTGAATTAATTCTTTAACAGCAGGTTTGTCTAAAATCAAGTTAACCAAAGAGATATATTTTATTTTTATTACAAGTCGGCCCACAAAATAGCTCAGTTTGCTAAATTTATAACACACCACTTGGGGACAGCCCAGCAAAGCCGTTTCTAGGGTGGCGGTTCCGCTGCAAACCAATGCTGCATGGGCATTTTTTAAAATATCATAAGTTTTGCCTTTAATAATTCGTACTTTATTTTGGGTTAATTCAGCATACATTTCATCGCTTAAATGATGTGCACCTGCCAACACAAACTCATAGTCTGGAAAACCTTCAACAACAGAAACCATTGCTGGAAGAATATGCCGCAACTCGCTTTTTCTGCTGCCAGGCAGCAAAGCTATCAGGGGTTTTTTAAGTTGATAATTCTCTTTAAAATTGGATTCAAAGGGGTAGGTTTCAATGGCATCGCACAAAGGGTTGCCAATATAATCCGGTTTTACACCAAAATCCTTATAAAAATCAACCTCAAACGGCAAAATGCTATACAAATAGTCAACATTTTTTTTAATGTTATAAGCTCTTTTGGTGTTCCAAGCCCAAACCTTAGGGCTGATATAATAATGTACCTTAAAATTATTTTGCTTTGCAAATTTTGCTATTCGCAAATTGAAACCCGGATAGTCGATTAAAATAACCGCATCAGGATTAAATTC
>JBDNIM010000138.1:0-13856 GCA_041688295.1 Bacteroidia bacterium | reverse complement strand
ATATTCAAATCCTTAAAAATTACATTTTTAGAACCGCCAAATAGGGCAAAATCAATTTCTATTTCTTTGAATTTCTTCTTGTCATGGGGTATTAATTTAGGTTCGGTATCGTAAAACTTATAATAAACCGATAGTTTAGGAACAACGGTATTAAATCCAAAATTAGGCATTTTAAGTGCACCACTTGAAAAATGGGAAAGATTGATTCCGGTTTCAAACTCTAAGCGCTTTGTTAGCCTATAGCCTAACACCAATCCTAAATCAAAATAAAAACTTTCTTTTGCACCAATAGAGATATTGGTGTTGTTAGTAATTGGGTTGTAAGGCTTCCAATTAAAAGCAGCTCCTAAACCAACATCATACCCAAACGTAAATTTATTTTTTCTAACAAATGGTGCGGTAAAAAACCCTGAAACAACTATTGGTGTTCCAATAAATTTTGGCTCACCGAAATCAACTACTTGATTAGTTTCACAAGGTTGTTCTGATTTTCTTTCTCTTTTTTTACGTAATGAAGCGTAGCGAAATGGAGTAAAAAAAGAGAAAGAAGGTAATTTGTTTTAAATTTGCTAACCTTTAAAACCAACAAAAATGAAACAAAGTTACCATTCTAACTCCACCACAAATATACGATTACGTGCCGAAATAAATGGCAGTAATAAGTCAAATGTTGAATTATCCTCAAAATTAGGTGTTTCAACCAAAACTATTGGCAAATGGAAAAGCAGAACTATTTTTACAGACAAGAGCTCTCGCCCAGACCATATTGAATATTCTCTTTCTGAACTTGATAGGCTAATAGCTACAGAGCTTAGATATATAACATGGTGGTCATTAGACGAAATAACAGAAGCTATAAACCCATCAGAACCAAATAAAATAAGAAGTGCGGTGTATAGAACTTTTGTTAGAGAAGGTATAAACAAGGTTCCCGAAAAGGAAAAAGAAAAGGCCAAAAAGTTTAAAGAGTATGACCCTGGATACCTGCATGTAGATGTTACTTATCTGCCTAAAATAAACGGAGTAAAATATTACCTTTTTGTAGCCATAGATAGAGCTACAAGAACCCTATATTTAAAAATATATGATGCTAAAAGTGCTCCAAACGCAGTTGATTTTATGAAGGAGTGTATCGATTTTTTTCCAGTTTATATCACTCATACCTTAACAGACAATGGGCTAGAGTTTACCAATCGTCTCTTAAAATCTAAAAAAGGAGAACAGTGCACTAAAAAAAGTAAGTTTGATAAAGTATGTGAGGCTAACGATATTGACCATAGATGCACCAAACCATTTACCCCAAAAACAAATGGAATGGTTGAAAAAGCGAATGATATAATAAAAAAAGGAACTATAAAAAGAACAAATTACACTTCTTTAAAAGAGATGGATGAAGATTTAACAAGGTTCTTAATCCACTATAACCTTTATAGAAGACATGGAAGCCTAAGAAGGGAACTGAACGTCAAAACACCTTTTAACGCAGTAGAAAAATGGTATGAACTAGACCCTGAAATATTTAAAGAAAAACCAGATCAATTTAAAAATAAAATCTTAAATTTGAACCATAATTTTAAAACAAGGTACAGGGAACAACCTTGTGAAACCTAACAACTACTTTTAATTGAAATCCGTATTTTGGATTTTTGTATGCTTTTTCCCAATAACTTTTTCCTTTAGATTGAATTCCAAACCTAAGGGACACACACTGCACTGCTTTAACAGGTTCATGATCTGGATTTGCCCCTCTTATAAAAGGATTGGTTTGAAAAACATACCCATATTGGCAGGTAGTTTTTATGAAATAATTGTTACTCCTCTCTTCTTGGCTGTAAGCGAGAAAAGGTGTTATTAATAATAGCACTACAAAAATGCATTGTTTCATATTTGGCAAATGTTCAAATGCCAGTGTAGTAAACTTGACATTTTGGATTTTAGTATTATTTAAGGTAGTAGTTCTCATTTATGCTTTACTTTTTTTTTAATCATTATACCCATCTTATCTTTAACTCCAGTTGCTGTAAACCCAACCCTATCGATCTCATTCCAATTCAATCTGCTTAAAAAATTTCTGCAACGTCAAAGAAAAAACCTCTAGAACCATTTGTACCAATACCATAATCAATACAAAAATTAACATTTGAGTATTTATTTACTTTAAAGCGCAAACCACCGCCATAAGAAGGGTGAAATTTAAGATTGTTTTTCAATAAATTATTGGATACCGTATGTGTATTTGCAAAAACCACTCCTCCCAATAAGCCATTTTTAGTGAAGTTAAATCTCAATTCTACCTCGCTATACAATAAATTCCGCCCCCTTAACCTACCTTGAATATAACCTCTAGCCATATTTGCATGAGGATCCCAACCAGTGCTAGGTAAATCTAAATAAGGAATTTTCTTACCACCAGTCAGCCATAGATAATTCCAAAAACCTAGTAAAAAATAAGGACTTTTGGATAACTTCACATATTTTCTTACATCTATAATTGCTGAGTTCCATTTGCTAGTGCTCCCTAAAAACTTAAAGTTTTGCCGCAATACTAAACTTGCATAAAATCCATCCTGCGAATTATTGGTGTTTTTTCTTGAATCAAACTTAATATTATATTGCAATCCATTAGAAAAGCTTTCTTTTATACCATCATTATAACTATGATAGTTAGTTGCACTATCCTCAGCTATTATTTTCCAATGAATATCGCTTGCAATGCCAAAACCAGTATATAAGTTTTTGCGGATAGGCTTTAATACGATTGTATGTATTTTTAAGTAATTATAGTCTATTAAATCCCTTATTTCAAGCAAACTATTATCTCCTGTGCCATAAGTATATGTAGGGTATTTATAATATCTTACATCGCCTACAACATTTAGGGTATTGTTCTCTCTCCAAATGTTAAACATTACAGGAATAAGTAATTGTTTATGCGAAGGAGAGTATTCCAAATCCGATGCGATTACAGAAATATTAGTATGTTTTATCTCTCCTAAATAAAAAGAAAAGTTATTAGAAAACACAGCACTTAATCCAGCTTGAAGGGTATAACCAATTCCTGGAAATGCTGCATAGTAGAGTTTATGAGGCCTAAATTTAACACTATCTGCTTCTACTTTAGGTTTAGTATTTAGCACATAATTTGTAAAATCAGGAAAGTCCTTTTGCTCTTCCCCCCAAAAATCACTTTTTTTCTTTTCTAACTGTGCATGACAAGTTAGTGAAAATGATATTACCAAAAACAACAACCCCAGCAGTTTAAACATAAAGTCTCTGTATTTAAGCATCTATTTGGGCGCTCTATACACTTGAAAAGGTATTTGAATCAATTTCTTAAAGTCTTCATTTTCTTTTTTATCTAAGTAAGTGTCAATTCCAAATTTGGTATTCTCTGCTTCTAAGGTTAAAAAAGTGCCAAATATTCTATCCCAAATACTCAATACATCACCATAATTACTGTCGGTGTAGGGTTGAGAAACATGATGATGCACATGGTGTATATTGGGTGTAATAAAAACTAGCCCAATTATCTTGTTAATTTTATTTGGCAGCCTAAAATTAGAATGTCCAAATGCATTAGAAAATATTTGAATAAATTGTCTAAAAATCAATGCCCATAAGGGAATGCCTGAAATCAGAACAAATACACATAAAAAAGTTAATCTAATCATTGTTTCTCCTGGATGCTCTCTCAAAACTGTTGATACATCCACATTTCTATCACTGTGATGTACTACATGAAACATCCATAGTCTATTTATCTTATGCATCAAAACATGATATACATATTCGAAAAAATCTAAGAATAAAAAAGAAGCAATAAATAATAATAGTGATGATTGCTGGAAAAACGAGATTTGCAAAATCCCAAAATGTGATGCTTCTGTCCAATTCAAACAAAATATTAGTACAAAACCCATCAATAATTGAATGGGTGCTGCAATAAATACAAATTTTCCATTTGTAAATGAGTGTTTCCACTTGTTGTAATCTTTAGCAATGGCAAACAAATTTTCTAAGTTCCATAGTATGAAAATAGATAAAAACAAGATAGCAATTCTATGGCTATCTGGTGCGTTTGAGAAATAGGAGATGATGTTTTTCATTTAATTTTTATTTTATTAATCAGTTAATTTAAGGATTTGTGACGTTTTTTGTGCATTTTGACCCCTAAGTTGTTTGGCAGTAAGGCTAGTACCATCGTGGCTCCAACCAGGTGGGTTAAATAGATAAGCTAATTTTATTCGTATCTTTTTAGACTTACTCATATCTTTAAAAATATTTTTCCATTCGTGAAACACGAGGTCTACCAGACTATCTTTATTTAAGTTATCATGAGCTAATCCAAATTTTACCGGTTCATTTTTGTCTTCAGGCTCAAAAGTGCCAAATATTTTATCCCAAATAATAAATACCATACCCATATTTTTGTCCAAATATTTTAAGTTATTAGCATGATGCACCCTATGGTGTGAAGGGGTGGCCATGAAATATTCTAAAAACCCTAACTTATTGATGTATTGGGTATGAATTAATATGCCATATATCTGTGTGGCAGCATACATAAACATAATATCTAATGCATGAAAACCTAAAAATGACAAGGGTATAAAATAGAAAAACCTATACAATGGTTGAAACACTGATGACCGAAAACCTGTTGTTAAATTAAATTTTTCTGAAGAATGGTGAGTAAAATGAACCGCCCAAAACAATCTGCAATTATGATCCACCCAATGTTCCCAGTAATATACAAAATCTAGAAATATTAACAATAATACCCAGTATACTAAAGGATTGGTAAAAGTTATAACATGAAATTGAAAGAAATAACCCAAAACAAACAAACAAAGCGTGCGCATAAAGATATCTAAACCAAAATTTAAGGATGTTAGATAAACGTTGGTTATGGTATCTTTAGAAGTATATATTTTTCTATTGTGTATAAAGCTAAAAATAATTTCAGCAATAATTACTATTGCATATAAAGGAGTTGATAGCTTAATTAATAAGGCTTCTTTAAATAGTTCCATTTAGTTTCTCAAATATTTAGCTTTAGGTTTGCCAGTGTACCTAGTAAATTCAGTGGATTCGGAAAAAAATCTAATGAAGACATATCCCACAACCTGTATTTTGTTAGGACTGGGCATTTTTATATAAGCAGAATACTTTTTTCCATTTTTTAGGTTCCAGATTTCCCCATCAACCCACTCTTTTTCTTTATATTTAAAATTAGACATAACTCTGGCTCCTAGCCACTGTTTCTCAGGCACTCCATTAGGATCATCTGCGGTATTATCGAAATATTCTTTAAACCAAATAACTTTTGCATGATACTGCTCATTAGACTTGTAACACCTTACAATCAAGTCGTTTTGTGGACTTATCCAATCTCCAATAATTTGATCCTCTGTAACATCTTTTACAATTGTAGTGTGCATCTTAATACCAACTAAATTGATTAAAATAAGTGGCAGTATGTATAGATTAATATTCATTACAATAGACAATTACCTGTACCTTTATTTATCATGCTGTTCAATTTAAAAAGTATTTAGTATTACATTTTCTCCGAAAAATAAGAAAACTGCTATTCCAATATAAAAGATACCAAGGCTAATGTTTAGTCTTCTTACATTAATGGCTGTCAATCTCTTTTTAATGGCACTACTAAACACTGCTAGACCTACCATAAGAGCTGCAATAGTTACAACAGTAGAACCATAAAATATACTATGTTGAATAAAGTCGTATTGGATAATACTAGCATTCACCCCAATCCAAACCAGTACATTTGATGGGTTTAATACATCTAAAACAAATCCATTAAATAAAAAGAAGGAAAAGCTTGAAGTTAAAATCCCTCTATCATTTAGTCTTGTTTGAGCTTGTTTGAAAATAGAAAAACTCCCATAAAGTAATAGTATCGCACATAAAATATAAATAATTATATGATAATTACTTATGATAAATTGATTTAATTGATTTACAAAAATGTTAGTTAATAAAATTAAAGTAATATCAGCTAAAACTACTCCAAGGGCTATTGCAATTGCAAGTTTAACTCCCTTATTAATTCCTGTTTGAATGATTAAGAAAAAAACAGGGCCAACGGCTAAACAGAAAGGGATTCCAAATAGAATCCCTGACAGTAGTGGTATTAAGTAATCCATAATATAATTGCTAATTGGTTTTTAATCGATATCACCACATTCGCAGCCTGTTTCTTTAACTTCATTTTTATCCTTTTTGTCGTCTTCTTTACCATTGTCAATTTCATGTTTAAGAACAACACCAGCATTGTCAAAAAGAATCATAGATTGAAAACCACTAGAATCTACAAACAATACACAAAAACCTGTATTATCCTTATTATACCAATTATGCACCAATAAAGGCTTGTACCCGACTTGTGAAATAGTATCGCCATAAAACTTAGTTGATATTACTGCTGGTACATCTGCCTTTAAGACAACTGGACATTGAACTTCAGATTTATCATCTTTTTTTAATTTTTCTTTAATTTTCTTACAGCCGGATACTCCACCAACTAACACAATTAATACTGCAACAATTTTTAAATTTTTCATTTTCTTTTTCTTTTTTTTAAGTTATATAAGTAAGACATCATGTTGGGAAAAAGGTTGGGTAAGCTAAAATTGTTTTTTTATTCCGATGGTACATCCTACGCTATACGGGCTTATTGCTATTGACTTATAGCTACTTAATGGTGCTAAAGATTTTCTAAAAAATGGAGAAATAGATAAAGCGTAATTATTATTTAATTGATAATTTGCCCCTAAACCAACATCATAGTTAAAAAAGTAGGACGGAAGTTTACTTCCTTGTTCTATCAGTTTTAAATTACTTGAATTAGTAGTTTTAGAGGAGAGCAAAAAATTCATTGTTACACCTCCTGATACTTGTAAATCAAACTTATTATATTCCCACAATTTGTAAGATAACCTAAGAGGTATTTGTAGAAAATAGCTATTATTAACCACATGATGTTCTTCATCATCATTTAGTCCATTCAAGTTATTATACCTGCCAAAAATAGACTCATAAACAAGCACTGTAGAGTCATACTCAAAATGCTGTTTTAAGGTTTGCTTGTATACACCCAATCCTGCATAAAGCGTAAACCGGTTACTTAACTCAAAACCCAGTTGCGAATTAACTCCATAACTAAAACTATTTTCAAGCTTATTGCCTAGTCCAATATTATTTGGATTAGAAACAACTGCATTTGAATTTGCTAGATCAACATTAAATAATAAGTGCTTCTCTATTACTCGTTTATTTTTTGCTAACTGTACTGTATCATTAGGTATGGTTTCATTTATTAATGAATCCATTTCCTTTTCTGCAATCGCAATTTCAGAATCTTGAAGCTTTATACTAGAATCTATTTTAGCAAATGAAATTTCATCCTTGGATTCACTTGATAATTTAGAAGGTAAATCTTTGATTTTATCAGCAGCTTTATCTCCTTTATTTATGTTATTAAAACTTACAACACCTTTATTGTTTGCTGTATTAGGTCTTTTGAAATTAACAGATGCTAGATTTGAATTGACCTTTTTTATTCTTGGTGAGGAAGGTAATCTAGACAAATCAAAATCACTTTTCATCCATTCATTTTGAATAGCAATTTTAGATTTCTCATTACCCAATTCCTCTTCCATTTGCTGAATAGGGGCAACTGGTTTATTTTGACTTATTTTTTCCTTATCATAACTGACAACAGAATTGGTGGATAATTCTTCAACGCCATCGGTAAAATATACTTTATGCAGTAATACAAAATTAATTAGTACAGAAACAAACAATAATGAGAATAAAAACAAACTTCCTTTTCTAAATACCTTATTCCTTTTAGCCTCTTTATCTATACTTTTTTCTAATTGAACACTTTTGATATTGCTCCAAATATGTGAAGGAGGAGAAATTAAATTCTCGTTTATTTTATCCTTCATTTCATCTTCTATTCTATTGTAATTTATACTCATACCTGTCCTTTATTTATATTTAACTTCAAACCTTTATACTCCTTCATTTTTGTAACCTTTTCCGATAAAATTCTTCTAGCATCGTGCAAATTAGATTTGGAAGTACCAACAGAAATTTCTAATTTTTTAGCTATTTCTTTATGTTTCAAATCTTCAAAAACATATAAATTAAAGACCAATTTGTATTGTGGTGGCAAATTATTGATGTGTTTAATAATTTCTTTTGCACTTAGCTTATCTATGATAGAAGAATAATTTGAAGGTAAATTATCGATACCCTCAGCTTTATGGTTTACATAAATCGAATTTATTTTTTGCCATTTTTTATAAAAATTAATACATTCATTTACAAAAATTGATTTAATCCATCCAGGTAAAGCATCTGGATTCCTTAAATCCTTAATCTTATCGAATATCTTTAAGAACCCATTTTGGAATGCATCATTTGCATCTTCTTTGTCATTAATATAACGTAGACAAACAGTGTACATTTGGGCAGAAAACATTTTATACAATAGTTCTTGAGCGCCATTATCGCCATTAACTATCCTATCAATAAGGGATTTATTAGTATCCATTTTAATTAAGAGTTTAAAGTTGTTAAAAGGTTGGGTTTACTCTTTTGCAATTAGTAAAAATTTACTTAGCAAAACAACTACTCAATTCTGTGGAATGTCTGAAGTTGAACTCGGAAAAAATATAACTCTTGTGACTGATAAAAAGCATGTTAGCTCCTGTTACTTATCTTTTAACTTATCTCTTCTGTTTCATCAAAAATTATTTTAATTTTATTTAATAATTTATTAATGCTTGAATGCCCAGTAAGTTATTTTTGCCTATAAAAATATAATGATTTTCCAATAAATTCAAATCCCCAATACCCTCTCACTTCTATTTTGTCATTGGTTAATCTTGTAACAGTAGCAGCGTAGGTAGTGCCAGAAGTAAGATCGTAAACGTAACCATTAGTCCAAACATCTTCTTTTTTCAATTTCAATCCCCACATTATTTTAGTATTTGTCCAAGAATTGTTTCTACACTTTGGGTCTGGGTTTTTTGTATCTTTATGATCGTCCATTGAGGTTTTGACTACGCAATTACAAGTAAATGCAACTAGCTTGGCGCTGTAAGTGCCTTTTTCCTCAGACACCAAAACAGTTAGATCCTTTTTTTTAGTTTCCCAAACCCCAGTGATTTTACTGGATTCTATTTTTGAGGTGTTTTTTATGTTGCTAACCACATTATTGAAAATGAGATTAGGAAAAAGCAGCATCATTATTGCGATATATAGCTTCATAATTATTTTTAGATGTTTGAATAATACTGGTATTACTATTTTCTAATTAGAAGTAAGACCAATAACTTTAAAAATGGTTGGGTTAACATTAAAATAAATCATTTTTTAATTTTCATAAGCAAAATAGCCCTTCCTAGTTTAACCTAGGAAGGGCTATTTTGCAATGGTTGGAATCAGATTCGCTTTAAACCAATCTGACTCGTTAGCTATTACTCTTCTACTTCTTCATCCTTTTTCTCATCTTTCTCAGCCTCTTCCTTTTTGACTTTTTTCTTTATTACATTACCAGATTTATCAATTAGCACTTCCATAGTTACTTCTCCCTTTTCAATCTCCTCTTCGTAGCCTGTAAAATCTGGAGACTCAACCATTTCTACTTCTTCAATTTCATATCCAGCAAACTCAGTTGCCAGCGCATTCTTTACCGCTTGTGGCAGGTCTTTAGATTTTATTTCATGCTCTGTTTCTTTCCATACACCGTCATTGGAAAAATTAGCAGAATATTCAACACCCTCTACTTTAAATTCTGCTTCCCATACAGAATCATTCTCCTGTTCCCATTTAACAGATTTGGCTGTTGGAAATTTAGCTTTAAAAGCATCTTGAACTTTTGTTGGTGCAGTTTGAGCAAATGACATTACTGCCAAACTTGCAAGTAATGAAACCATGGTGATTTTCTTTTTCATGTATTTTTCTTAATTTGTACACTACAAAGAAACAACACAGTTCTGAAGAAAACCTGTAGTTGATTATTGGGTTACAATTCCCTTATTGAAATACGCCATTGTTCGACAAACATTTTATGCATCTTTCAAACTCTTGGAAAACAAGGAGATTTGAAGATGTCGCCCGCCAAAGGCGGGCTTGTTTCTTTTGCTAATTCTTTTGTTACAAAGATTTAATCCCTACAGGATTTCTTTTTGCTCTAGAGGAGCAAAACCCTTGTAACCAATAGTCTATCATACCGAAAGCTCCATAGGAGCGAAACACTAATTGACAACGCTTATTGAAATCGTAAAAATCTCATCATTATAAGAAGCTTCCACCTCTAAATTTGACAGTTCCGCAATGCTTTTAACAATGGATAAACCCAGCCCAGTGGAGTTTTCGGCACCATTTCCTTTTTTGAATCGCTGAAAAATTAATTGATTATCGATTATTGAATTTGACTTGTTATAAATAGTTAAACTCTTTTTGTCAATTGATACTTCAATAATAGAATGGGCGACAGCGTGCTTGATGGCGTTAGACAAAAGGTTTATCAATAAAATATTCGCCAAAACAGGATCCATTGAAGCAATAAACTTCTGTTTTTGTTCCACCTTAATTTCTAAATTCCTTTCTTCTAAAAGTGGATTTAATTCCGCTACTTTTAAAGCGAATAAATCATTTAAATTTATTTCTTTAAAATCATTAAATTGATGATTATCCAATTTTGCTAAGAACAACAATTTCTCGTTCAATTTAGATAACCTTTGAACGGTTTGATAACAACCATATAATTTCTTATAATTGCCTTCCGTGTGCTCTTCTTGTAATAATTCATCCAAATTCATGGATATGATGGATAATGGAGTTTGAATTTCATGCGAAGCATTTTCCGTAAATTCCTTTAAAAGTAAATAATCGTTTTGGAGTTTTTGGGTTAAGGTAATTAATGACTTTTTAAAATCCTTAAACTCATTAATTTTTGAGTCTAACAGTTCAATTTCCTTATTCTCTTTAAATGAATAGGCTTTTAATTGATCAATGTTATAATAAAATGGCTTCCATAACTTAACCGACAATTTATAATTCAAGAAAAAGAGCAATATAAAAATAAGAATAAGTATACTGCCCATAGTTAGCGATATTGCTTTAAAAAAATCCGCATTCTCTATCGTTGAATGTCTTACTTTAATTAAATACCATTGATCCTTTATTTTTTTGACGGATGCTAACTCCCTGTATGGCTCCTCTCCCTCTCCAATCGGGTCATAAACCAATACATCCTTAATAGCTTCATCGATATTAATCTCCCTTTCAATCTTAATAACCTCAATCACTGGAGCAATAGAAATAGGGGTAGCGTTTTCTTTTAACTGCTCAACAATCCTCATTTCATCCATCTCTAGCAATTCATCCATCTCATCATGCATAAAATATTTTAAAGAGAAGAATAACGCAATACAAGAAATGGGTAACACGATGGCTAAAACTACCAGAAAATTTAAATTAGTTTTGGTTATTAATTTCATACATCACCATATTTATAGCCAATTCCATGAACTGTATTCAAATAATCCGTCCCGCCAACCGCCAGAATTTTTTTTCTTAAGTTTTTTATATGGGTATAGATAAAATCAAAATTCTCACTAAAATCTATACTATCACCCCACAAATGTTCAGCAATAGCTTCTTTGGTTATCACCCTATTTTTGTTATTGATGAAATAAAGCAATAGCGTAAACTCCTTTTTTGTCAGCGCAAGTGGCGTATCATTGATATATACCTGATTTGCTGAAAGGTTAATATTTATTTCATTGAACTGCAATATTTCCTCGCCTTTATAAATTTTTCGTCTTACCAGAGCTTTCACTCTTGAGTTCAATTCTGCTATATGAAACGGTTTGGCTAAATAGTCATCTGCGCCCAAATCTAAACCCTTGATTTTATCATCAATTGAGTTTTTTGCAGATAGAATTAACACCCCACAATTTTCCTGTGTTTGTTTAATGATGGGCAAAATATCAATACCACTGCCGTCTGGCAAGGTTATATCCAAGATTACCACATCAAACTGATGGAATATAAGTTTATCTTCTGCCTCCGCTTTATCCTTTGCAGTAAGCACCAATTCGCCTTCTTTTTTAAAAAAATCAGCTATTGTTTCATTGAGCTCAATCTCATCTTCTACTATTAGCAGTTTCACGTTACGAAAGTAAATCTAAATTCTGAATTAATTCTGTAGTGGATCCTAAGACCCTAAACAATCATTAAATCCCACATTATCAAATTTTAATCAAGCATCAAACCGCATGGTCTGAGCCAGTTTGATGCCTGTCCTATTTCCTAAAAATATTCAAAGCACTCCCTGCTTTGAACCAAGTAATTTGTTGTGCGTTGTAAGTATGGTTTACCAAGATATCCTCGGTGGTTCCATCAGTATGATGAATTCTAACGGTTAGGGGTTCATTTGGTGTAAAATTAACCAAACCTAAAATATCAAAAGTATCGTCTTCTCTAATTTTATCGTAATCAGATTTTTCAGCAAAAGTCAATCCCAACATTCCTTGTTTTTTAAGATTGGTTTCATGGATACGGGCAAAAGATTTTACCAATACTGCCCTAACTCCTAGGTGTCTAGGTTCCATAGCTGCATGTTCTCTTGAACTGCCCTCTCCATAATTCTCCTCACCCACTACAATAGAAAACTCGCCTGCTCCTTTTATCTGTCTTTGTACTTTAGGCACCGCCTCATAAGCTCCAGTAAATGGATTGAGCACACTGTCCGTTTGGTCATTAAAAGCATTCATCGCACCAATCAACATATTGTTAGAGATATTATCCAAATGTCCGCGATAAGATAACCACGGTCCAGCCATAGAAATATGATCTGTTGTACATTTCCCTTTGGCTTTGATTAATAGTCGCAAACCTTTCAAGTCTGTTCCTTCCCATGGCATAAACGGTTCTAGCAATTGTAATCTATCTGATTTTGGATCTACTACCACTTGAACGCTGCTACCATCCGCAACAGGTGCTTGAAATCCAGCATCCTCCACATCAAATCCTTTTGGTGGTAATTCTAATCCCGTAGGCTCGTCAAACATCACTTTTTCTCCTTTTTTATTGGTTAAAGTGTCTGTCATTGGGTTAAAATCTAATCTCCCTGCAATGGTAATAGCCGCAACCATTTCTGGCGAAGTTACAAAAGCATGGGTGTTTGGATTTCCATCGGCACGTTTAGAAAAATTCCTGTTGAATGAATGAACTATACTAATTTTTGGCCCGTTTTTAGGGTCGTTATACCTTGCCCACTGCCCAATACAAGGGCCACAAGCGTTAGTAAAAATAGTGGCATTCAAATCTTCAAATATTTTTAACAATCCATCTCGTTCTGCTGTAAACCTTACTTGTTCAGAACCTGGATTAATTCCAAATTCTGCTTTTGTTTCCAGCCCTTTGTCCACTGCCTGTTTGGCGATAGATGCTGATCTTGTCAAATCTTCATAAGAAGAGTTTGTGCAAGAACCTATCAAGCCCCATTCTATATCCAATGGCCATCCGTTGGCAAGTGCTTTTTCAGTCATTTGACCAACTTCCGTTGATAAATCTGGCGTAAAAGGTCCATTTAACAACGGTTTAAGGGTATTCAAATCAATTTCAATCAATTGGTCAAAATATAGTTCTGGGTTGGCATAAACTTCTGGGTCACCTGTTAAATGTTCTCTTATGGCATTGGCTGCATCAGCAACTTCTGCTCTTTCGGTGGCACGTAAATAACGCTCCATAGAATCATCATATCCAAAGGTAGAAGTAGTTGCACCTACTTCCGCACCCATATT
>JBDNIM010000137.1:0-1521 GCA_041688295.1 Bacteroidia bacterium | reverse complement strand
GCCACTCTTTTTAAGGTTTTTTTTTGTTCGCTAGCGCTCTTAAAACGGTTGATATAATCCACCGTAACAGGCATGCCTTTTAGTCTTTCTTTAAAAGTGCGATAATGCTGCTGGGCCAAAATAGTTGTGGGCACCAAAATGGCTACCTGTTTGCTGTCGGCAACAGATTTGAAGGCCGAACGAATGGCCACCTCCGTTTTTCCAAACCCCACATCGCCACAAAGCAAGCGGTCCATGGGTTTGGGTTTTTCCATGTCTTTTTTTATCTCATCGGTTGCCTTTGCTTGGTCGGGCGTATCTTCATAAAGAAAAGATGCCTCCAATTCCACTTGCAAATAGCCATCTTCCGAAAAAGCAAAACCTGGCTGCGTGCGCCTTTTGGCATATAGCGTAATCAGTTCTCGGGCAATGTCTTTTACCTTCTTTTTGGTGCTAGCTTTTTGTTTTTCCCAAGTGCCGCTGCCCAATTTGTGAAGGGTAGGCTGGGTGCCATCTTTGCCCGTAAATTTAGAGATTTTGTGTAGCGAGTTTACATTTATAAACAACAAATCGCCATCGCGATAGCTAATCTTAACAGCCTCTTGTAACACCCCGTTCATTTGGGTTTTTTGCAGCCCCATAAATTTCCCCACACCGTGGTCTATGTGCGTTACATAATCGCCCACTTGCAACTCGCTGAGTTCTTTTAGCGTCATTGCCGTGCTTTTAGAATAGCCTCTTTTTTGGGTTTTAAAACGGTAGTATCGCTCAAAGAGTTGATGTTCTGTGTAGCAAGCCAGCTTCAGGTCGGCATCCAAAAAGCCCTCGGTAAGCCCATGATAGATGGGCACAATGTTAATCTGCTTTTGGCGGTCTTCAATAATGGTTTGTAAGCGCTCAATTTGTTTGCCCGTGTCGCTAAACACAAGGTTTTTTATATTGTTTAGCTCATTACTTTGCAAATGGCTCAACAGCATTTCAATGTTCTTTTGAAACAAAGGCTGAGGCGTAGTGTTAAATTTAATAGTGTGTTTGGTTCTAAAACTATTCATCGATCCAACCTCAATCAGAGTATTAATCTCCTGAATATTGGTTTTAATTTCCATGGGGGTCAAAAGGTAGTTTTGAGGTTTGTGGTTTTCTGCTAAAAGAGATTCCCATTGTTTTTTTAAGTATTGATATTGGTCTTCAAAATGTTTGAGCACACAAATAGTGTTTTCATCAAAATATTTAAAAATCGAAATTTTTTCGCCCGCAATCATGCTGCTTTGAATATTAGGCACAATGGTAAGAAAAGCAATTTTAGCAATAGATAGTTGGGTTTCTATATCAAAAGTGCGAATGCTTTCAATCTCGTTGCCGTCCAGCTCAATGCGGTATGGCTTGTCGTTGCTAAAACTATAAATGTCAATGATGCCACCTCTTATAGCATACTGCCCTGGCTGAAAAACAAAGTCTTCTCTTTCAAATTCATTTTCATCTAAATAATCGGAAAGAAACTCAAGATCAATTTGAGAGCCAATTTCAATCTCAAATGAATTG
>JBDNIM010000136.1:0-4675 GCA_041688295.1 Bacteroidia bacterium | reverse complement strand
CTTTTTTGAAGAAAAAATAAACGATGCTGTTATCGATATTTCTTATGCTTGTGTTTTAGATTCCATGAACCCGATTTACTTTTTTACAAAAGGGCAATATTTGATAGCAAAAGACAGTGCAGATGCTTCGCTGGCCGAAAAATCATACCTAAAAGCCATTGCTTTGAAAAAAGATTACTACGATGCACATAGCAATTTGGCGTATTTGTATCTTGCAAAGCAAAAATATCCTGAAGCGGAAGCGGCCTATTTTGAGGCTTCGAAAATAGACCCTAGCAATCCAAATCCTTTGTTTTATTTAGGAATGATAGCCAAAGAAACCAACGATACCGCCAAAGCGCTTAAATATTTTGAAAAAACTTTGGCCTACGATTCTAAACATTATAACGCATTGATGCAAATGGGTTTATATTATGCAGAAAAAAAAGACGAAAAAGCGCTTCTGTTTTTAAATAACGCCATTGCCGTCAACGAATTTAGCGATGAGGCGCTTTATGCCAAAGGCTTGTTTTTGCAAAAAAAAGGCAATTATAAAGAGGCCATTTTATTTTATGAAAGTGTGTCAAGGATTAATCCTGCCCATATTTTTTGTAGATATAATCTTGCTGTTTTGTTTGCCATACAAAATGATTTTGAAAACGCTCTAAAATACATTGACGAAGCCATTGAATTGGACGAAACAAACCCCGACTTGTTTTATTTAAGAGCAAAAATAAATGATTCGAGAAATGACCCTGGCAAAGCGAAAAGGGATTTTGAAAAAGCAGAAAGCTTGGCTAAAAAATAGGCAAATATTTTTTGTAGGGCGATACCTTTGTTCCTTGTTCAATCAAAGAATATCAGCAACAAAATAAAAAGCTAAACCACACCAAATAAGTTAGCTTGCACAAAATTTCTCACTTCTAGCTTCCATCTTTCCTTCTCCCAATTTTGATTTTTAATATAAAATACATTACTTTTGTTGTCATAAATTTTTAAATACCATGAAAATAAACCAATCTTTTTTAGCTTTAGTGTTTTGCTTTTTTGCATTCAATCAAATATGGGGGCAAAGTTTTATTACTGTTTGGGATTTGTCAAAAACTGGCTCTAAGTCCAATAACGCCATATCATTTGATGTAGAACTATCGGGTAATGTTGCTTTTAAATGGAAAGAAATTTCGCCCGGCAACGATTCTGGTAATGGCACAATTTTAAGTAATAATTTTGAATTGAACAATTTACCCCAAAACTCAAAAATTCGCTTTGAAATTTTGCCAAATAATTTTCAAAGATTTAATATGAAATTGTCGGCAAATCAAATGCGATTAGAGGATGTTATCCAATGGGGCAATGTTGCTTGGACCAATATGAATGGGGCTTTTTACGGTTGCGAAAACCTGAATATTTCTGCCACCGATGTTCCAAATCTTTCTAACACAAGCAGCATGGCGCTAATGTTTGCTGACTGCGCAAAATTAAATTCTCCTAGCAATATTAACACATGGAACACAAGCAATGTAACCGATATGTCACAAATGTTTACCAATTGTTATGTCTTTAACCAAAATATTGACAATTGGAACACCGCAAATGTTAGAAACATGTCAATTATGTTTCTTGGTGCATTTGCATTTAATCAAAACATTGGCAATTGGAAAACAGGCAGCGTAACAGACATGTCTGCAATGTTTATGATGGCAAATAAATTTAATCAAAACATTGGTTTGTGGGATGTTTCTAATGTTAAAATCATGCACAGTATGTTTAGAAACACCATTAGTTTTAATAACGGAGAAAGCAATTCTATTAATAATTGGGATGTGCAAAATGTAAGAGACATGAATCAGGCGTTTTATTCGGCTGTGGCTTTCAATCAAGCGATTGGTAGTTGGAAACTAAATTCAACTGGCCTAGACATGCGAAAGATGCTTGATGGTTCAGGATTAAATTGCAAAAACTATGGGTTGACCCTAACAGATTGGAATACTAATTCAAGCACTCCTACCAATGTTTTTCTGGGTGCCAATGGCTTAAGATTTAGCTCAATTTCAAAAATAGATAGAGAAAACCTTGTTTTAAGCACTAGTAATGGTGGCAAAGGTTGGATAATAAACGATGCAGGCATTTCTTTTGATTATTGTGGTGCTTTTGTAACCCAATGGAATCTCGGTATTGCGGGGTCGGCTAGCAAAGCCATTACTTTTAACTTAAGCTGTTCTGATTCCACGGAATATAGTTGGATGGAGGTTTCTCCAGGCACAGCCGAAGGAAAGGGCAAATGGTTGGGCAATGTTTTAACTGTTAATAATTTGCCCGCAGGTAAAATAATTACACTTGTTGTTGAGTCAACGAATCTTGAAAGAATCAATATTAACAACGGTGCGGACAGAAACCGTTTGGTAAAATTAGAGAAATGGGGCCAAGGCAAATGGAAAACCATGGAAACCGCTTTCAAAGGCTGTAAAAATATGGCCATTACAGCTATGGATGTTCCAAATTTAGCTTTGGTTGAATCCATGTCTGAAATGTTTTTTGGTTGCGCTTTGCTTACAAATATTGCAAATAGCCATAATTGGCAAACCCAATCAGTTACAAATTTTTCAGGGATGTTTAATGGCGCAAAAGTACCATTCGGCATAAATATTGAAAATTGGAACACAAGCAAAGCTGTAAATATGTCAAAAATGTTTGCAAATTCGGCTATTAATGCAAAACTTAGTAATTGGGATGTTTCTAAGGTTACCAATATGTCAGAAATGTTTTTGGGTTCAAAACTTGTTGCTTTTTCCAATTGGAACCCAATTGCAGTAACAGATATGTCTAGCATGTTTGAAAGAAGTGAAATTAATTTGACAGGTATTGCCAATTGGAACCTCCAATCTGTTGTAAATATGTCTAAAATGTTTAAAGGCCTCTTATCCTATTCGCCTTTAAATTTGAGAAATTGGAACACAAGTGCTGTAAAAAATATGTCAAACATGTTTGAGCAAGTATTAATAACCAATATTGATATTTCTGGTTGGGATACCCGAAATGTAGTTGACATGAGTGGCATGTTTAAGTCTTCAAATTTTAATGGAAACATAAATGTTTGGAAAACAGATAGCGTTGCTAATATGAGTGAAATGTTTTTTGGAACAAAGTTCTACAATCAAAACATTGGCAACTGGAACACAAGTAATGTGAAAAATATGGCTGCAATGTTTTCTGGAGCAACATCTTTCAATCAAAACATTGGCAACTGGAACACAAGTAATGTGCAAAATATGGCTGCAATGTTTTCTGGAGCAACATCTTTTAATCAAAACATTGGCAACTGGAACACAGGGAATGTGCAAAACATGAGCGGCATGTTTAATTCTGCAAATTCTTTTAATCAAAACATTGGAAGCTGGAACACAAGTAATGTGCAAAATATGGCTGCCATGTTTTCTGGAGCAAATTTATTCAATCAAAATATTGTCTCTTGGAACACAGGAAATGTTACTGATTTTAGCAGTATGTTTAATACCGCAAGTGTTTTCAATCAAAATATTGGTAATTGGAATACAGCCAATGGCATTAATTTTAGCAGGATGTTCATGTCTTGCCGTTTGTTTAATCAAAACATAGGCAATTGGAACACAAGCAAAGCGCAAAACATGAGCAGTATGTTTATGCTAACAAAAGACTTTAACCAAGACATTGGCAACTGGAACATTGGCAATGTTACAGATTTAAGCAGTATGTTTAACAATACCGGAAGTTTTAACAAAAGCCTAAATAATTGGAGCACAGGCAATGTTAGAACAATGAGGGCAATGTTCTCTTCGGCAACTAGCTTTAATCAAGAAATTGGTAATTGGAACACAGAAAAGGTAACGGACATGGCAGATATGTTTACAAATAATAGTGTATTCAACCAAGACATTAATAATTGGAAAACCTCTAGTTTGGCAAATGTAAACCAAATGTTTTATCGTGCAACAGCTTTCAATCATGGGTTAAAAAATTGGGATGTGACTAAAGTAAAAAATATGTCAAGTATGTTTTTAGAAGCAAAAGCTTTTAATCAGGATTTGAACGGCTGGGATGTTTCGGGCGTAACAAACATGTTTCAAATGTTCTTAAACGCAAGTTCATTTAACCAAAATTTTTCTGCTTGGACATTCAACAAAAATGTATTTACAACTGAAATATTCATGAACACAGCCATAGATTGTAAAAACTATTCTCTTTCTTTGATAGGATGGTCAAAAAACCCAAACACACCGACTAACCTGAATTTGAATGCCTTTAGATTATTTTATGGTAAAAAAGGGTTGGCAGCAAGAGACAGCTTAGTTAAAACAAAGCAATGGACAATTGATGGCGATGTGTTTTCTCCTTCAGACAATTGCGAACCCCTTCCAACAAACTTAAAACAAAATGATTTAACAAAAATTGAAATCTATCCAAACCCTGCCTCATCAATTGTGAACATAAAAAGCAACGAACCTTTTGTAAAAATAAATATCTATGACTTGTATGGTAAAATTGTTTTAACCCCAACAGAATCAAAGTTTACTATTAATGAATTAACCAATGGTATTTATATTATTGAAATTGTGTATAAAAACAATATCCATAGAGAAAAGTTAAAAAAGAACTAGAATCGGTTTTCAACGAAAACTTTTTAAATAAAAAAAGGCTGCCCTCTGGCAGCCTTTTTTCT
>JBDNIM010000135.1:0-4876 GCA_041688295.1 Bacteroidia bacterium | reverse complement strand
AATCTATTACCGCAGAAAGAATTTCTCCAAATTATTTTTCGTTATCAGACTATAATAAGGTGCTAATTAACATTGAAAATCATGACAAGCGAAGTTTTTTTATTGAGGTAATTGATGAACCGCCATTTCAATTTCAGATGCGTGATTTTAGTGTAAAACTTAAATTAAATGCTTTAGAAAATAAAAGTATAGATTATTCACTCAACCCAAAAACAAGAGGCGAATATGAATTTAACAATATTAATTTATTCGTTAAAACTAAAATTGGAATAATAAAAAGAAGAATTATTATAGAGCAAAATCAAACAGTGAAGGTTTATCCAAGTATTCAACAAATGAAAAAGATGGAACTATTTACTTTCTCCAAAATATCAAAGAATTATGGTATAAAAAAACAAAAACACAAAGGATTAAGCTATGAGTTTGAACAATTAAAAGAATATTCGGTTGGCGATGACATTCGACATTTAAATTGGAAAGCAAGTGCAAGAAACACTACTTTGATGATTAATCAATTTATAGACGAAAAATCGCAATCTATTTACAATATTATTGACAAAAGCCGCAGTATGCTTATGCCTTTCAATGAATTAAGCCTTATGGATTATGCCATAAACTCGGCATTAGTAATTAGCAATATAGGATTAAAAAAACACGATAGAATTGGACTTATTACTTATTCGGATGTCATTGGCAACATTATAAAAGCAGATAACAAAAATGGTCAATTACGCTTAATTTTAGAAACATTATATAAACAAAAAGAGCGATATACTGAGGCAAACAATGAACTTTTGTATTTTTCCGTTAAAAGAGTAATCTCCAATAGAAGCTTAATATTTTATTACACAAATTTCGAAAGTATATTTACCGTAAAAAGGTCTTTGCCTTTCCTATTAAAAATCAAAAAACTTCATTTATTGGTTGTTATAATTTTTGAAAACGAGAATATAAAAAACTTAAGTGAAAGAACAGCAAATTCAATTGAAGAAGTTTACACACAAATATTGGCTGAACAAGCTGTAAATGAAAAACAGCTGATAGTCAATGAATTAAATAGCATGGGAATTCAAACTATACTAACCCAACCAGAAAACTTGAATATAAATGTAATTAATAAATATCTAGAAATAAAATCTAGAGGAATGATTTAGTTAGTGTTCAGCAGACTCTTCTACAACTCCCATATTTGAGAATTTTTCAATTCTCTCGTTAATCAATTCTTCGGTTGTTTTATCTTTCAGTTGTTTGTATAGCTTTTTTATTTCTTTTTTAACAGATGCTATTGCTGTTGGAATATCGGTGTGCGCACCGCCCAATGGTTCAGAAATAATCCCATCAATCAATCCATTTTTTAGCATATCATTGGCGGTTAACTTTAATGCTTCAGCAGCTTTTTCTTTAAAATCCCATGTTCTCCATAAAATAGAAGAACAACTTTCGGGAGAAATAACTGAATACCATGTGTTTTCCATCATCAAAACCCTGTCGCCAACACCAATTCCAAGGGCACCACCACTTGCACCTTCTCCAATAATAATACATATAATTGGTACATTTAAAACCGCCATCTCCATCAAGTTTTTAGCAATAGCCTCGCCTTGCCCTCTTTCCTCGGCTTCCAACCCAGGTGATGCGCCAGGCGTGTCAATTAAAGTAACAATAGGCTTATTAAATTTTTCTGCCAGTTTCATTAATCTCAATGCTTTTCTATAGCCTTCTGGCTTTGGCATTCCAAAGTTTCTATATTGTCTTTCCTTTGTATTTCTACCTTTTTGCTGACCAATAAACATATAAGTTTGACCATCAATTGTGCCAAAACCACCTATCATAGCTTTGTCGTCTTTCACATTTCTATCTCCATGTATTTCAATAAAATCTTGGGTCATTCCATTGATGTAATCCAAGGCATAAGGTCTTTCTGCATGTCTAGAAATTTGAACTTTTTGCCAACCAGTCAAATGGCTATAAATATTTTTCTTGGTTTCTTCAATTTTTTTCTCAAGTGAGTGCATCATGTCCGACATATCAATTTTTCCTTTGACATGCGTTTCTTTGGCTTTATCAAGTTGTTCATCCAACTCTTGAATTGGTTTTTCGAAATCGAAATACATATATATTTTTAGAATAGTAGAGGGCAAATTTAAACCAAAAAACCTAAATATCTTTATTAAAAAATATTTTTGTTCTTAACATTTGGTGGTCGCTTCCTAGTTTTTTAGTTGAATAAGAAATTCCACTATGTTTTTCAGGATATAAAATATAATCTATTCTAAAATTTGGCATCAATCCAATGTATGTTTTCCCCATTCCAAACCCATTTTCAATAAAAGCATCCTTCATGTTGTTGCTAAGTTTTTGATAAGAATAAGACATTGGCGGATCGTTGAAATCGCCTAAAATAAAATAAGGCAAATTTGAGTTGGATATAAATTGGGTTAAAACCTCGACTTGATTGGCTCTAATAGAATAGGCATGTTTTATTTTTCGTAAAAGATTTTTTGATGCATCTATTTTTTCCACCTTTGAATCTGTAATTTTATTAATAAACTGGTAATCATTTTTCTTAAACCTAAAAGATTGCAAATGCACATTATAAACCCGGCTTAATTCTCCATTAATTATAACATCACAAAACACACACATATTTCCTGTGTATTGATTAAACTGAACCAAACCCTTGTTTTTTATTGGAAATTTTGATAAAATAAGCATTCCATACTCCCCTCTTTTTCGTCCATCTTTCAACTTTTCAAAATAAAAATACTTAAATTTCGTGGTCTTTAAAAAAGTATCAATCGTGGATGAAGTATCTGACTTCAAATTTAAAAACTCTTGAAAACAAATAATATCTGCTGGATTTTTTTCTAATTCTACAATTGTTTCATCAACCAACCATTTCCCTTCAAAATAGCCAAATAAACCAACATTGTAACTGCAAATTTCGATTGTTTTTTCATCCGTTATATTGCTTTTTTTGAAAAACTGAAAGTTTCTAGGAATGAATGAATAGCCAATAATAATTGCCAAAATACCATAAACCATTTTAATGTTAAATTGAAAAAACCAAAAGACAACAAAAGCTAAATTAATAAAAAAAATAAAAGGAAATGCCAATCCCAACAATGCAAAATACCAATATTCGTGTGGATTTACATAAACAGAAGCATAAGAGGCCAACAACAAAAAAATGGCAATTATATTAAAACTAAATATAAATTTTCTAATAAAACGAATCAATTTTGGCTGGCTTTAAATAAAATATCCTTTTCATCTTTCGTTAATTTATCGTATCCCGTTTTTGAAATTTTATCTAAAATTAAATCAATTTCTGATTGAGAAGGAGAATCAAACGAAAATCTTGTGTTATTATTTGAAGAATTTTTAGCATTGACATTTACCTTCATTTGGGGTTTGTGTTTTTTGTATGTCTGTTTTGCTGGAAACAAAATAAAATTAAAAATTCCTTTTTTATAAAAAGCATAAATAATTCCAACCACAGTACCTCCAATATGTGCAATATGTCCTCCGGCATTTGAAGTAGGAATACTTGCAATATCAATAATAAAGTAAAAAATTGCAATAAAAATTAATCTAACTTCAAAAACCCCAAACAATGATAATCTCAAATTGGGCGCATAAATAGCCGTAGCAAACAAAATTGCAAAAACACTTGCACTTGAACCAATCAACAGCGCATTTTGACCACTAAAAACAGGTAAAAAATTGTAGCTTATAAAAAATAAGATAGCTCCGAAAAAACCACCCAATAAATAAACCTTGAATACTTCTTTTCGTTTAAAAAAATCAAGAAATATATTACCAATAAAATAAAGCACCAACATATTCATGGCGATGTGCAACACGCCATCATGATTAAATTGATAGGTTACAAATGTCCAAGGCTTAATAATAAAAGTGCTAAAATTGGAAGGCATGGATAACCAAGCGTCCGTTATGTTTTTTGATTTAAAAAATAAATAAGCTATTAAATTGTAGGCAATCGTTACTAAAAATACCGCAGTATTTATAACAATCAGCTGAATTATTGCTGAATTATTCTTATATCTATTAATATAATTTTCTAAAACACTCATTTTAATTTATTTGATAATTAGTAAACGATTATTTAAGAAAAAAGTTGTTCAAAAATAGAAAAAATTATTCAATTTTTGTTAAGACAAACTCTTTGTCTTCTGTTTTTATCTTTACAATCAAAGGATTATTGACATCATTCAAATAGCTGATAACAGAAACACCATCGCTTATTACAACGCAATCTAACAAAAACTCATTGCTTTTTTCGTCAAATACCTCTATTTGCTCGCGCCCAACAATCCTGAAAAAAGAAATCAACTTTCCGTTTGCTGCTATTTTTGTTATTCGATTGGTTTCTAATTCACAAAATTGATTTTTACTCAACCAAAAACTCGTTTGGTCTGTAAGGTCTTTAACGGTTTTATTGGTAAAGTCGAAAAATAGAAATGTAGATGAATCGAGCGCTTTATTGTTCATTTTAACTGCTCCCATTTCTGCCATTCTCTGCCATTTAAAATCAATACCACTGATGAATTGCATTCTACTGATTTTAAGCGTTAAATCTGCCTCATTGCTTGAATAAATTAATGTTTTATATTTACGATAAAGGTCGATTGATTTTTCTAAATCGCTACAATATGACGAAATATCATAACTTTCGCCACCTTCAGAGAATCTCACAATTTTCGCTAATTTGCAGGCTGAATCTTTTTTATTACTGAGGCTTAAATAAGTTACATTTAATTTTTTTATTTCTATATTTTCGAAAGCATAAGTGTTTAATGTATCAATGTCTTGTTTAACTTCTAAGTCGCCTAAATCCATTAAATATTTAGTT
>JBDNIM010000134.1:0-2335 GCA_041688295.1 Bacteroidia bacterium | reverse complement strand
ATTTTTTATCTTGATTTAAAAACGCAAGCAACGACAAATTCAAACTTTTAAGATGCGACAAAACATCCAAAATATGCTGTTCGGGACTAACAAAAGGCATTGCGGTTGCATATTTATTTAGGTAACCCAACTTTGTTTCTTTTGGCAAAGATTCCAAGTCTTGAATAAGCGCATAATTAACCAAAACATCATTTTCAACAACGGGAAGCATTTCTAAATAAAATTTCCTTAAATGTTTTAAGGCCTCGCCAACATTCATTGAAGGAGACAAAGGATTTATAGTTTTTGAAACAAAAAATTCTGAAAACATGAATACAAAGATAGGGATTTATATTGAAAACATAACATATTAGAAAAAGTTTTGATTGCAAACGGAACTAAACACACAGTTAAAAATAAGATTAAAATGATAAAATAGGTTGAAATAAGTTAGATAAAATGTTATATTTTTGCACTCCTTTTGGCAAACAAAACTTCAATATGTCACCTAAGCTCAGTGCATTATGCTTTGGATACCCGCATTTTTTATAAAATGTGCAGTGGCTTGGCAGAGGAATACAATGTTAGCCTGATAGCCAAACACCCTAGAAAAGAAACACTAAACAAGGTAAATATAATCCCATTTTATGTTTTCAAAAACAGAAACAATCGGGTTGTATTTTCCTGGCTACTCATGTTTTTTAAGGCTTTAAAAACAAAAGCAAGAATATATCATATTCATGATCCAGAGTTGATGCCATGCGGTTTATTGCTAAAAATATTGGGGAAAAAAGTAATTTATGATGTTCACGAAAATATAGCCGAAGACATTTTTGACAAACCTTGGATAAAACACCAAAAAATGGCTTATCGGGGATTTAATTTAATAGAAAATCTAGCAGCCAAAAACTTTAAAATAATTTTAGCAGAGAAAAGTTACGAAAAAAGATATGAAAAACTGAATGCAAATTTCACAACCATTCAAAACTTTTGCGACATAGATTTCTTTACTCCCTATCAAAAAAAAGAAACAAACGATAGTTTTAATTTATTTTACATAGGCATTTTGCTTGAAAACAGGAGCATATTAGACATCATTGAAAGCGTTTATCAATTAAAACAAAAAGGATACAATCCAAACTTTCATATTGTTGGCGAATTATACAGTGATTTGAAAAACAAAATCACCAATCTATCATATTTTAAAGAAATAAAGAGCAACATTCATTTTTATGGAAGATTGCCATTGGACGAAGGCTACAAATTGTCTTCAAAAATGGACATTGGTTTGTGTATGATTTGGCCAATGAAAAATTCCATTGAGAGTTACCCCACCAAAATATTTGAATATATGGCGGTTGGATTACCCATTTTAACCTCCAATTTCGAGCTATATAAATCGGTTGTAGAAACAGAAAATTGTGGTCTTTGCGTAACTCCAAAATCTACAGATTTAATTACGGAAAAGCTGATTGAATTATACGAAAACAAAAATATGAGAGAGAAAATGCGTAAAAACGGGATACTTGCAGTTAAAAATAAATACAATTGGGAAAGCCAAAAAGCCCTATTAATGGGGGTTTATAGCACGATTTTAGAAAAAGGGAAATAAATTTTCCAATGATGCTTGTTATTTCAAATATGTTTATTTAATTTTGCCGTCCCAAAAATTTATCAACAAACAAAAGTGGATTCAATTAGTTACAAAACCGTTTATGCAAATAAAGCAACCATACAAAAACAATATTTTGTAGTGGATGCAAGCGAAAAAGTATTAGGTAGATTAGCATCACAAATTGCTGCTACCCTGATAGGCAAAAACAAAACAGATTACACACCTCACGCAGACAATGGCGATTGTGTTATTGTTTTGAATGCAGGAAAAGTAAAATTATCAGGAACAAAATTAAAAGACAAAGAATATATCACTTATTCTGGTTTTCCCGGTGGACAAAAAAGAGTAGTTGCTTCAGACTTGGTAAACAAAAAACCAATTGCTTTAGTAGAGTCAGCTGTTAAAGGCATGTTGCCTAAAAACAGATTGGGCAAAGCAATGTATCGTCATTTGTTTGTTTATGAAGGAGCAGAGCATCCTCATGAAGCACAACAGCCAAAAGAATTAAAAATCAAATAGATTATAGTTATACAAAACCCATCAATGGAAGTAACAAACACATCAGGAAGAAGAAAAACAGCAGTAGCCCGTATTTATGTTAAAGACGGCAATGGCGAAATTCTTATCAACAACAAGCCTTACGAAAACTATTTTACCACTTTGGTTAACCAATTTAAGGTAATTCAACCACTACAACTTACAGAAACTGTTGGCAAATATGCTATCAAAGTTAATGTTGAT
>JBDNIM010000133.1:0-4313 GCA_041688295.1 Bacteroidia bacterium | reverse complement strand
GTAAACATGGCAATAAAAGTAGCGGCTATTTTTAAAGAAACAAGGTTGTCTTTCAATTTATCGCTGACAGATTCACTTTTTGTAATACTAAAATTATTGAGTTCGCCCGCCCTTAACATTCTTATTCTTCGCATCAAACCCGTTGATTCTGAAATAGCCAAATCCAGCTGTCCAACATTGTCAACTGCAATGGCAATGCTTAAAGATGTTTCGTTGGTTATATATTTAGAAAGGGCATCACTCATTGGAATTAATGCCATTTGCGCTTCGTTGCTCATTCCCATAGAATTACCTTTGCTTTTTAAAACGCCTATTATTTCATAAATTACATTTCCTATTTGCACCTTTTCCAACACGGCATTTTCTTTATTAAATAGTTTTGTTGCCACATCTTTGCCTACTATTATTTTAAAAGAATTTGATTGGCACTCTTTTTCATTAAAGTTTCGGCCAAAGGACATTTCATAGCCACTTACTTTTACATAATTTTCATCCACTCCCAAAATTTTGACATTAGGATTCGTTTTTTCATCATTGGCTGCAACTACCGCATTAAAACTTACCATTGCGCTAGCAGAAACATTGGATGGCACTTGGAGTTCGTTTTTAAAAGCTAAATATTCCGAATATTGAATGGCTTTAAAATCAACTTTTTGGTTGTCATATCTGCTACCCATAAATTTTGTTTCTTGGTTTCTTATAGTAAATGTATTACTCCCCATTTTTTGAAAAGTTTCGGAAAGTCCATTTTGTATGCCATCAACCGCAGTTAACATTCCAACCAAAGCGCTAATGCCCAAGGTAATTATAAAACAAGTGATAATTGTTCTTAGTTTATTGGTTTTTATAGCATTTAAAGCTATTTTTATGTTTTCTTTGGTGGTCAAATTTATAATTTTGAGAAAGGCAAATATAAATCTAAAATATTGCAACGCGACTAATAAATTACACAAGTCTATTAAAAGCGTAAAAAAAAAGATAAAATTAATATAATACCTGATAAAGTTTCTTAATTTTGCATTCCTTTTTAAAATAGTAAACAGAAAAAATATGGACCCAATTGTTAGCACCTTGCTCGAAATACTAAAATTCACAATCCCAGCTTTAATTGTATTAGCTATAACTTATGTAATTGTTAACAAAGTGATGGAAGACCATAGCAATAGGTTGGAAATGGAACTCAGAATAAAAACAGCATCTTTGCTTACACCACTTAAGTTACAGGCTTATGAAAGAATGATTTTGTTTTTAGAAAGAATAAGCCCACAAAATTTAATTTCGAGCTTTAATGATGGAACAAATACAGCAAAAGGATTAAAACATTTGATGGAAGCCTCGATTTATCAAGAATATAACCATAACCTTTCGCAACAAATTTATATCAGCAATCAGGCTTGGAAAATAATTCAAGTGGTAAAAGAAGAGGTTGTGCAGTTATTGCATGTTTCTATGAATGAATTGGATGAAAATGCGACTGGTATTGATTTTCCTAAAAAAATAATTGACAAAATGATAAGTCAAAATAATATTCCAACGGTAAAAGCCATCGACTTTATTAAAGCAGAAATCAACTTGTATTTTTAATTCCCTTAAATATGAACCACTCTTCGAACAAAAAAAACGATAGCGATATTGAAATAAAAAATTGTTATTCGCCAGAGAATGCGACAGAAATGCCAGGCACTTTCCCTTTTACTAGAGGCATAAGACCCGATATGTACAACGGCAGACTATGGACCATGCGTCAGTATGCAGGATTTTCTACAGCCGAAGAATCAAACAAACGCTACCATTTTTTGCTAAGCCAAGGCACAACAGGCCTATCTGTGGCTTTCGATTTACCTACCCAAATTGGATATGACAGCGACCATGAATTTGCAGAAGGAGAAGTTGGAAAAGTTGGTGTTGCTATCGACTCATTAAAAGACATAGAAACTTTGTTTGATGGTATATTTTTACAAGACATAACCACAAGCATGACTATAAATGCAACGGCTTCAATTTTATTAGCCATGTATATTGCTTTGGCAAAAAAACAAGGTGCGGATTTAAAACAAATATCAGGTACCATTCAAAATGATATATTAAAGGAATATGCAGCAAGAGGCACTTATATATACCCTCCAAAACCAAGTATGCGTATTATTACGGATATTTTTGAATATTGTAGCAAAGAAGTGCCAAAATGGAACACTATTTCAATATCAGGTTACCATATAAGAGAGGCGGGCAGCACAGCAGTGCAAGAATTAGCATTTACCCTAGCAAATGGCAAAGCTTATGTAAAAGCAGCAAAAGAAAAAGGTTTGGATATTAATGTATTTGCAAAACGCTTGTCTTTTTTCTTTAATGCACACAATGATATTTTTGAAGAGGTTGCCAAATTTAGAGCCGCACGAAGAATGTGGGCAAACATAACAAAAGAACTTGGCGCAACTGAGCCACAAGCGCAAATGTTGAGATTTCATACCCAAACTGGGGGTTCTACTTTAACAGCCCAACAGCCAGAAAACAATATTGTGAGGGTTGCTTTACAAGCTTTGTCAGCGGTTTTGGGAAGCACACAAAGTTTGCACACCAATGGTTTTGATGAGGCTTTGAGTTTGCCAACAGAGAATGCCGCTCGACTTGCTTTAAGAACACAGCAAATAATAGGATATGAAAGTGGGGTTCCTCAAACGGTTGATCCATTAGGCGGCAGTTATTATATTGAATCTTTGACAGATAGCATTGAGGAAAAAGCTTACGAATACATTAACAAGATAGAAGCGTTGGGCGGCAGTGTTGCCGCTATTGAGCAAGGCTACATGCAAAATGAAATTGCAAAAAGCGCTTATTTATATCAAAAAAATATTGAAAGCGGAGAAAAAGTGATTGTTGGTGTTAATAAGTATGTGGAAACAGAAACCAAAAAGCAACCTGGATTTAAAATAGACGATAGCATTCAAAAAATTCAATCGGATAAAATTAATGCGCTGAAATTAGAGCGAAACGAAAAAGTGGCGTTAGATTGTTTGGGTAAAATTGAATCCGTAGCTAAAACAAATGAAAATTTGATGCCTCATATAATAGAGGCTGTTGAAAACTATTGTACAATTGGGGAAATATCTGATGTGCTTCGCAAGGTGTTTGGAGAGTACAAAGGTTAGTTAATAAGTTGTTAATTTATTATTATCTCAACATTGCTCTATCGTATATCTACTTGAGGTCTAGCATTACTATTTCAAAAAAATAATTAAAAAACAAGCAAAAAAAATTTTTTTAATAACTTTTTTTGAACTTTATTGCAGGAGTGAATATAAAATTATACAAAACCCAATAAAACTTTGAAAATCAGCATATTACAATGAGCATGAGTGGACAACAATTAAACGCAGAAACAGTTTGGGCGAATTGCCTAAAAATCATCAAGGACAACATTCCCCCGCAAAGTTTTAAAACTTGGTTTGACCCGATTAAGGCAAATAAGTTAGAAAATAAAGTATTAACAATACAAGTGCCTAGTCAATTTTTTTATGAGTGGTTAGAAGACCACTATGTTTCTTTACTTCAAAAAACTTTAAAACAGATTTTAGGTGTTGGATCAAAATTAGAATACAGCATTATTGTTGAAAACAGTTCGCAAAATCAAGGGCCATATTTAATAAATGTGCCAACCGGCACTGGCAAAAAAATGGTTACCAACGAAATGAGTTTGCCTTTAAATGTAACAAGCAATATTAAAAACCCTTTTATCATTCCAGGGTTAAGAAAAGTGCCTGTTGATTCTCAATTAAATTCAAAATACACTTTCGATAATTTTATTGAAGGCGAATGCAACCGTTTGGCTAGAGGCGCTGGTATGGCTGTGGCTCACAATCCTGGCGGCACTGCTTACAATCCATTAATGATTTTTGGTGGCGTTGGCTTAGGCAAAACACATTTGGTGCATGCCATTGGCAATTTGATTAAACATGTAAATAAAAACAAAACGGTTATCTATGTTTCTACAGAAAGATTTGTAAACCAATATGTTGAATCTGTAAAAGCCAATAATCAAAACGATTTTATAAATTTTTATCAAAGTTTAGATGTTCTAATCATAGACGATATTCACCAATTATCTCAAAAAACAAGAACACAAGAAATTTTCTTTACCATTTTTAATCAACTGCACCAATCTAATAAGCAAATTATCCTTACAAGCGACAAAGCGCCTAAAGATATTAAAGATGTGGACGAAAGATTGTTGTCTAGATTCAAATGGGGATTGTCTGCCGACTTAACCATTCCTGATTTTGAAACAAGAATTGCTATTTTAGAAAACAAAGCCT
>JBDNIM010000132.1:0-8529 GCA_041688295.1 Bacteroidia bacterium | reverse complement strand
ATTCTTAATTTCTTAACTTTAATTCTTAAAGGTTTTTCTGGTTTTACTTCATTGTCACCGTTGAATTTTATTGTATTTTTAGAAGGTTTGTAGCTTGTAAGTTCCAAAATGGTGTAAAAACCAGTAAAAGGCACCTCAAAAATATAATAATCGCAGTTAATCAAACCCTTACATTCATCTAATATGAATATTTTTTTATCCCAACTCAAAAAGTTATCGTTTTTTGTATTTGCAGCCATTGCCGCATATTTTTTACCTTCCTGCATCACAATTTGCGACTTTGGTATCATTAACAATACTTTGGTTTTTTTCACCATTAATTCATCAATACCTTCTTTTTTATTTGGCAAATCTATGTTCACATATCTCAAAACGACTGATTCGTAATTTGGAATAGATGGAATTCCAAAAACACCTGGATACAAAAAACCATTGCAAAAATTTCTAAAACTCTCAACAGTAATGTTGTCATCAATTTTAAATTCAATAGTATTAATATCTGTTTTTTTGAAACATCCTTCGTTCAATAAAAAGCCGCCTTTGTCTGCACCCAATTTTAGGTATTGGTTGTCCGTTTCAGGACTCAAATTTCCACCAAAAGCATCTGTAGAACAATAACAAGCAGGTTTTTCCATTCCTGCACATAATATTGTGTTTGTGTTGTTTATTCTAAATTTTTTAACCTTGCAATCTTGGTCATTTGTAGCAATTGTCGATATTAAATCTGTGATTTTATCTTCGGTTTTTTTCCAAGTAATGGTTTTGCTTTTATCATAAATTGGGGTATAGATAGAATATCCTTTTGCGTTGTTAATAAGGGGCATTTCTATTTCTATAGGTTGAATACAACTTTGTGGTTTGTTTTTGAATGTTGCAGTCAATTTGAAAATACCATTGCTAATAATGTCTTTGTCCAGATTGTCTTTAAAAGTGATTTTGTTTTTTTTAATATCATCCGCAGACTCTATTTTTTCTAACTTAAATTGAAGTTCATTATTGTTAAACCCTTCAAAAGAATTTGCTTTTATATATGCTTTTAAGCAACCTAGCGTAATGATTGTGTCTCTATCTGGTTTTGGGAAATAAAGAATAATATCCACCCTTCTTTGTTCTTCTAATGTCAATTTTTCATTGGTGACGCTTTCGCCCAAACTAGCCGTGGTAATTAGTTTTTTGTAGATCAACAACCCTTTGTATAAAATGTAGTTTGAAACTGTATCTGTTCTGCTATCAGACAACAATTGATTGGCTTCTGTATTGCCCGTAGAATCAGAATATCCGCTCACTTGAATACGCCTAATGATGGGCTGCTTTTTTATTAAATTAACAACACTGTCTAATGTTTTGTAATCGTTAGGTTTTATTTTTGATTGGTTAACATCAAAGTAAACACTGAATTTTCGAGAGTTTTGTGCTTTAAGTTGAGCGTTTAGGGATAAGAAGAATGTGATAATAATAGTAAAACAAACTTTAGATAAAATATTTAACTTCATGTGTCTGCAAATTTAATATTAAAGCACTAATTCAACATTAGTGAAATTCATTTTATTTTGAGAAAGTGTTTTACGAACGAAAAGCATTAATTTTGCGACCTAAATATTATGTTTGAAAATAAAGGAAGAACCGAGATAAATCAATTGGGCGAATTTGGATTGATAGAACACCTTTCAAAATTTATAGAACCTCAGTTGCCTAACACTATAAAAGGCATTGGAGATGATGCTGCGGTGGTTGATTTGGGCGATAAGTATCAGCTTTTGAGTACAGATACTTTGGTGGAAGGTTCAAATTTTGATTTAACCTACACGCCTCTCAAGCATTTAGGGTATAAATGTGTGGTGAATGCAATGAGCGATATTTTGGCTATGAACGGAAAAGCAACCCACCTTTTGTTAAGTATCTCTTTGAGCAATCGTTTTTCCTTAGAAGCAATAGAAGATTTTTATAACGGTATAATTGCAGCATGCAAAGTATATGAAATTGATTTTGTTGGCGGAGATACAAGTTCTATTGCTAAGGGATTTGTGATAAATACAAGTGTTTATGGCACGGTTGAAAAAAATGCGATTACCTACAGGAGTGGTGCAAAGGAGGGCGATTTATTAGTTGTTTCGGGCGATTTAGGAGCTGCTTATTTAGGCTTGCATGTTTTGGAAAGAGAAAAACGAATTTACTTAGAAAAACCGGATTTTCAACCCGATTTAGAAGGAAATGATTACATAATTATGCGCCAATTAAAGCCAGAAGCAAGAATGGATATTGTTAAGAAATTAGCAGAATTGGAAGTTTTGCCTACCTCAATGATAGATATTTCGGATGGATTGGCTAGCGAGCTGTTTCAACTTTCAAAATCAAGTTCTGTAGGATTCACTGTTTATGAAGATAAATTGCCAATGGATCCAATTGCTTATCAGCGAGCCATCGATTTTGGCATCGACCCAACAATTGCAATGCTAAATGGAGGAGAGGATTTAGAACTGTTATTTACAGTGAACCAAAACGATTATGAAAAGCTAAAAGGGCAATTGGATTTTTCAATCATAGGCCATGCGGTGCAATTGCACGAAGGCATTCACTTAATTAGCAAATCTAATATCAAACACAACATTAAAGCCCAAGGCTGGAAATAGCTAAATTCCCAAATCACCCGATTGTCCAAATTCCTCCTCGTCAAATGATTGAGAATAGGAGTCGCAGCGGTATTCTAAACTCAGCTCTTCAGTAGGTTTTTCTATTGGGTCTAATTTAATATTGAGCGTTTTATCCTCTTTTGCTTTTTTAATGAAATATGCAAATATTGGCAATGCGGAATGTGCGCCTTGACCATAAGTTGTGCTTCTGAAACGGACTTTTCTGCTGTCGCAGCCTACCCATGTTGCGCAAACTAAATCTTTGGTAACTGCCATAAACCAACCATCGCTATTGCTTTGAGTTGTGCCTGTTTTACCACCAACCCAACCCTCAACACCATATCTTGAATGTAATCTTTTTCCTGTGCCAAATTTACAAACCCCTTCTAACAATTGTGTCATAACATACGCTTTTTCTTCTGTCATTATTTGTTTAATATTGGTAGGCGAAAACTCTGCTAAAATATTGCCATTTTTGTCTTCAATTCTTGTTAAATATGTGGGCTCTGTCCAATAGCCTTTGTTTGCAAAAGTGCAAAACGCACCCGCCATGTCAAAAGGAGAAATATCCGTAACACCCAAACAAATTGAAGGAACTGGCTCTAGTTTTGCACTATCAATCCCCATTTTTCTTACAAACTCTATAATATTTGCAGGCGCATTTTGTCCCATTGCATATTGCACTTGGGCCACAATACAGTTTGTGGAAGTTGCCAATCCTCTATACATATTCATGCTGCCACCATAACTGCCACCACTGTTGCTAACACGCCAATTTGGATAGGGGGGAGGGGTATTAGAGAATTGAATACAAGGAGACAATTTGTTGTCAATTGCCAAAGCATAAACAAAGGGTTTAAATGTTGACCCAACTTGTCTGCCTGCGCTTTTGTTTACATGATCATATTTGAAATAATGATGATTAATGCCGCCAACCCAAGCTTTAACTTGTCCTGTTGTTGGCTCAATAGCAATAAAACCTGTGTGTAAGAATTTTACCATGTGTTTGATAGAATCCAAAGGACTCATCAATGTATCTCTGTCTCCTTTCCATGTGAAAATTGTCATTTGTGTTGGTTTTCTGCAAATGTTCATGATTTTATGTGTGTCTTTGCCAAATTGTTCTTTTAGCAATCTGTATCTCTCGCTTTTTCTTAATTCTTGAAGAGGATATTGAGGCAAAACTTTCCAATCTTCGTCTCGCCAAGGATCACTTTTGCCCCATGAGCTATAAAACTGACCTTGCAATTCTTTTAAGTGTTTGTTAACCGCTTGTTCTGCATAAAATTGCAATTTTGAATTGATGGTGGTATATATTTTTAATCCATCTTTGTATAAATTATAGTTTTCGCCATTGGGTTTTTTATGTTCTTTGCACCATTTATTCAAATCTTTTTTTAGCCATTCTCTAAAGTACACTGCAGAACCATTGTTATGATCTTGAGATTGATAATTTAAAACAATGTCTTTCTCTTTCAATGCTTCAAATTGGTCTTTAGTTATTTTATCGTTGCGCAACATTTGTCCTAAAACGATGTTTCTTCTCCCTTTTGAATTGTTTGGATTTCTTTTTGGGTTATAAACAGTAATAGCTTTCAAAACACCCACTAAAACAGCGCATTCTTCAAGTTTTAAATTTTTGGGCTCTTTATTGAAGAATTCTTTAGAAGCCGATTTTATGCCAAAAGAATTTCCCGAAAACTGAACAGTGTTTAAATACATAGTTGCAATTTCTTCTTTTGTATATCGTCTTTCCAATTTTACAGCAATTACCCATTCTTTTAGTTTTTGTATTAAACGAACAGGCAAACTTGGACGAATGCCGTCTTCGTAATGAAAAAGATTTTTTGCTAATTGTTGTGTGATAGTGCTTGCTCCACCTTTGCTTCCAAGTCCAGCAACGGCACCAACCAGTCTTTTTACATCAATGCCCGAATGAACATAAAAGCGCTCGTCTTCTGTAGAAATCAAAGCTTCAAACATTTGTGGGGCAATGTCATTATATGTTATGTTACTTCTGTTTTGCAGGAAATATTCGCCCAACAATACGCCATCTTCACTAATTAATTCGCTTTTTAAGGAGCTTTTTGGGTTTTCTAACTCCTGAATATCTGGCATACTTCCCAAAATTCCAAAATTTATGAGAATAAAAAATACAGGCACGAAAAGAAGTAGATATAAAAAATATTTCCAAAAGTTAGAATTTATTTTAGTTAAAGGCTTTTGTTTTTGTTTAGACATTTGAAAAAGTTAAAGTTTATAATTTTTTAAATAAAATTGCGCATAATCATCAATTTTACTATCATTAAGTAATATGGAAAAATTTTCTTTGCTGATAAGGTATTGGCTGAGTTCTCCTTCAATTAAAAGGGTTTCTTTAAACATGGGGTCAGCAATTATATCTTTTAAAAAAGTGGAAAGAACATCGAAGGTTTTAAAGTTGTTGACAATAAGCATCTGCTGTCCTCCCAATAATGAATTCGTTACCCTTAATTCCTCTTTTGCATAATTTTCTTTTACTCTATTTAAATAAGCGATTTTGATTTTTGTAAAATCAATACCCTTTGGCACCAATAATATATATAAATGTTCGGCAGCTTTGTTTGTTTTAAATTTTTCTATTACAACATCCTCTTTCAAATCCCCTCTTTTAATTCTCAGTTTTTTTATAATTTCCTCGCAAAGTTTAGCAATTTCTGTCGTGGGATAATTGGCAACAATAGCCGTTAGTTTTGTTTCCAAACCGATTAAATCTCCTTTTTCTCCAATAGACATTGCTTCCAAATAATCAAAATTTACTTGCAACGAATTTCCTGGAAACTTTAAATCATTTTCTGCTTTTAATGCCAAAACTTCGTCATATTTTTTTGCTTTGTAGGCATTGTATATTTTCAAATAAGAATCCTCCAAAACCTTATCCTTTTGTTCAGAGTGTGTAATTTCTATTGTAGAATCTTGATTTCCCAAGTTTTCTAAAACCTTTAAAAAATTGCTCTTATCATCTTTCTTTAAAATAAGATTATAATAAAAATCATACTTGGGGATGTTATTCTGCTCCTTGTAGATTTTCGCTAATAAAAACCAAGCGTTAATTTCAAAGCTTGTTTTTGGGTATTTTGAGTTCATCTCTTCAAGCATTTTTTTCGCTTTTTCAGTTTCTTTCAAGTTTTGATAATAAACATTTGCGCCCAAAAAATATGATTCAGAAATATCATCTTTCATTTTGTTTTTGTCAGCCAAGGTAAAAGGAATGTTTTCGTAATATTTTTTTCGCTCATCTGTTACGCCATCCATAATTTTCTTTTTCTCTTCCATGCCAAAATCATTTTTTGATTGTGCATCATTTATTTCTTTATAAATAGCTGTTTTATTGCTGCTTATTGCCCAAAAATCCATCAGTTTCCTGTCGCCCCATATTCTATTAAAATCTTGAAATCCTTTTGTTCTTGCTGCTTGGTTATAAAAAGGAAATAGAGTATTGGCGGATGCTTGACTCCCCTGAGCAGCATTCAAATCGTTCTGCTTCAATTTTTGTAAATCTTCGTTTTTTTTATCGGCCTCTACTTTTTCTTTGGCTTGTTTAATTAGGTTGTTAATGGTTTTTTCCCTTAACTTTTCGTTGTCAGCTAATTTTAAAATACTGTCTTTTGTTTTTATGTTTACCAAATGCTTTATTAATTCATTTAAAACACTGTTTTTTTTCTGAATGGATTCATACAAAGGGTTTTTTTCATCAACGGTTTTAGCAGCACTATCAAAATAGACTTGTGCATTTTCGTAATCCTGATTTTTAAAATAGATTTCTGCTAATGCTAGGTATGTATTGCTTTTTATTTCATTATTTCCTCCCAAAGAACGCAAACTTCTAGAATAATCTTCAATTGCCAGTTGAGTGTTTTTTAAGGCTAGTTCCAAATTCCCAAGTTCATAATATATCTCCGCAAAAAAATCAATATTTTTATCATCCTTCAACATAGATTTTAAAATTTCGATGGCATCTCTTACCTCACCTTTATTTTTTATGTTAATGGCTTTAGCAATATTTAATTTGGCATTAAAAGCAAATTCATATTTTGGATTCAATTTGATAACTTTTTTATATCTTTCAATCCCTTGTTGGTTGTTTTTTGTTAAAACATACAATTGTGCTAATACAAAATTGGCCCTTATTTTTTGGTCTTTCTTCTTTATTTTTGGCAGTGCATTTTCCAGTAATTTAATAGCAGGGACATATTTTTTTTGAGCTATATTTACTGATGCCCCCGTTAAATCCACTTGCAGTTGAATAGATTTGTGCAAGTTTTTTTTAATCTTTAATTTATTGTAAAGTGCCTCTGCATCGTCATATTTTTCTAATTTCAAATAGGTTTTAATAATGTTTATTTCCGCTTGCTGAGCTGCTTTTGAGTTTTTAAAAGAAGAAATAACATATTCGTAATTTTCTAAAGCTGCATAAAAATCGCCTTTAAAAAAACGGGCATCAGCCATCAATAAATAACTATCGTCTACCCATTTGGAAACCTTGTGTTTGTCTATAATTCTAGAAAGCTTTTTAATAGCATTGTCCATTTTTGCAGTATTGCCTTTCAGCCCAACATCGTCTGGATATGGATATAAGAGCAAAACATTTTTAAAATTGTCTTTGTATCCATTATAAGCTTCCAATTTTGCATCTTGTACCAAAACATTCGCATTATAGTAATAATTATAGTGGGAAACAGAGTTGTGCCATGCCTTAGAAAACCAGTTTTGAGCAGTCAGAAAAGGCAAAGAACTCAATAGAATGAGGGATATGATGATGTTTTTAAACAAATTTTTTACTTAAGCAAATATTATTAACTTTGAAAACGCAAATTTATTGTTTGTTAATTACTTTTTTACATGGTTGAGAAACAAAATAAGAGAAAACTTTTAAAAAGATTAAAAAGTCGTTACAGGCTGTTCATTATTAATGAAACAAATTTTCAAGAGAAGACTTCTGTGAGTTTAACACCTTTTAATGTTTTATTGATACTTTCAGTAGGTTTGGTTGTCTTTTTTGGTTTTAGCTGGGGCATATTTTCTTTGTTTCCAAATGTTGGAAAATACTCTCCAGGTTTTTCACAAGGCATTGATGGAAAGACAAAAAACGAGGTTTTAAAGAAAATATCCTTGTTAGAATCAAATATGGAAATTAATAAAAAGCGTGAATTGGCTTTAAAACAAATTATAAATGGCGAAGAAATAACCGCTTTCGATATTCCATACACGGTGGATAAAAGCAGAGCAATTGAATTAGATATAAATGATACAAAAGCAGATGGTTCTCGGGTTCAAAATGCAAATGAAAAAATTGAAAAGGCAAAAGAAAAGGATATAGTTACAAATTCAAAGCCAAGTCAATCTTCGATACTAGATTTTGAAACCAGTAATAATGAGCAGTCTGCCAATTATTTATTTTTTACTCCCGTGAAAGGAAATGTTACCAATTCATTTGATGCAAGATTGTCGCCTTTTGTCGAAATTAGGCCAAATATTGATGAGTCGGTGAAAGCTGTGGCAGATGGCACAGTAGTTTTTAAAGGGTGGACACCCGATTTTGGAAATGTAATTTCCATTCAACATAGTAATAATTGGATTTCTGTTTGTAAATTTAATTTAACAGTTTTTAAAGATATTGGAAGTATCATTAAATCTGGAGAAACCATTGGTATCATTGGTTATAGAGAAAATGCTAATGACTCAAAAAAATTGCGTTTAGAGCTTTGGAAAAACGGAATTTCAGTTGACCCACAAAATTTCATTAATTTTTAATAATATTGCAACCATGTTAGGAAAAAACAACAAGAACGAAAATGCTCAAAGTTCGGCACTCAATATGATTGGTGTTGGAACAGTTATTACTGGCCATATTAATTCT
>JBDNIM010000131.1:0-1386 GCA_041688295.1 Bacteroidia bacterium | reverse complement strand
TTGGCATATAGAATGTTCGGCAATGAGTCGAAAATATTTAGGCGAAGTGTTTGATATCCATGGCGGAGGATTAGATTTATTGTTTCCACATCATGAGTCGGAGGTTGCACAATCAAAAGCATGCTCAGGACACAACCCTGCAAACCTATGGATGCACCACAACATGGTTACCATCAATGGACAAAAAATGGCCAAATCGTTGAATAACGGCATTGGTATTTCAGATTTTTTTGAAGGCAAACATACTTTGCTAGAGCAAGCCTATTCGCCAATGACCTTAAAGTTTTTTGTACTACAAGCCCATTATAGAAGCACGCTCGACTTTGGCAATGCCGCCTTGCAAGCCTCCGAAAAAGGATTGAACAGACTGCTAAATGCAATTAAAACCTTGCAAACCATTCAGCCAACAAACGACAATAAAATTAATGTTCTGGCTTTTGAAGAAAAATGTTTGAATGCCCTAAATGACGATTTAAATACCCCCATTTTAATTGCCCAGTTGTTTGATATGGTTACACAAATCAATCAATTGAACACAAAAGATTTAAGCATTGATGCCTCAAATCTAGAAAAACTAAAAACTTTAATACCCTTATTTGTCTTCGATATTTTGGGCTTGAAAGAAGAAGCCGTAAACAACAATTCGCACCTTGATGCGGTGATGCAACTGGTGCTTAAAATTAGAAATGAAGCCAAACTAAATAAAAACTTCGCCCTTTCAGACACCATTAGAGAAGACCTAAAAAACGCTGGCTTCGAAATAAAAGACGGCAAGGAAGGCAGTAGCTATTCAATTACGAATTAAGTAGTAAGACCTAGGCGGGAAGTCGGAAGTTGGGAGTGGGAAGTTTTTTTCTATTTAACTAAGAACCACTAACTAAGAGTCCAACTATTCAGGCAAAAGCCAATGTAAATTTTCTTGCTATCGAACCTTCGATAATGGTGTTTCATATCGTGTTTGTCAGGTTTGTCCTGATTATTTTACTATGAATGATCATGTTTTTTTAAATAAAGTTGTTTGAACAAATTCCTGAACCTAAATCATTGAGCTTATATTGCCATACAATAGGGTTGATTTCTGTAGTGGATTCAGCGGGTGGAATAGGTTTCTCTTTGCAACCTATAAAAAATAAGCTATAAATTAAAAAAAGCCATATACATCCGTTTTTTAACACTCTAAATAAAAATTTATGCGACAAATATAATGAAAAAAATAAACATTATCTTTCATTAACTTTTTGATTTTTTTTATCCAACATCATCAGTTTTGGGTCTAAACACAACAAGGCATTGCCATTGGCTAATGTATAAACCAAGCCAGTTTTTTCATCTACAACGACAGGGCTACTGTAACTGCCTGCTTTTTTATATCGCCAACCATTAATT
>JBDNIM010000130.1:0-8709 GCA_041688295.1 Bacteroidia bacterium | reverse complement strand
TATGATTTTAATATTTTAAATAAATATAAATATAAATTGAGAGGTAATTTTGGACTAAATACAAATTTTATAACATTTGGTTACTCTTCTAACTCTAATTTATTAGAGCAAAATATATCTAGTTTTTCGAGCAAATTTATAGATGTTAATATTCAAAATTCAATTTATCTTGAAAGAAAGGTTTTTAGAATAAAAAGCGTAGCAATTAATTTATCTTTTGGCTTGCTGAGCAATGGACTTTTAAATGGATATTATAAAAATGAAAAATCTTTTGTTTATAGAAATATGTTCAATAAAAATGATGAAATTTTAATATCTAGAAAACAAAATAATCTGTATAAATTATATCCCTTTTTACAATTAAAAGCCAATGCATCAATTAATGGTTTGTTTTTAACTTATGGAAGCAGATTAATTATCGGGAGTGAATATTCTGAAAACATGAATTATAATTATCAAATCATTCAAGACAGACAATTTACTACTTTTAGAAATGGACAATTTAAGGACAACAGTCTTGCTTTCGAATTTTTTATTGGAATAAGCCCATTTTCCAAATTTGTAAAAAATATTTAACCTTTATTAATACCCGCGAATAAGGCTTAATAGACAAAATTAATGCTCAAATTAATTTTGAGGAAAATAAAAGACTATGAATAAAAAATGCTTTTTTTGTAACAAAGAATTTACTAAGAATAATGGAATTAAAGCTTCTCCATGATATATTCAGAGATTTTTTGCATCAAATGCACCCTGTCTTTACCCAAAACATTGTGTTTGTGCCCCGGATAAACAAAATAATCTAAATATGTATTGCCTTTGTCAACCATCGCTTTGGAATACAACAAACTATGTTGCCATAAAACAACATCATCATCGCAGCCATGTATCATCAAAAGATTGTCGTCCACATTGCCAACATAATTCAATAAATTAGCTGTTTTGTAGCCTTCAGGATTCTCTTGCGGACTGTCCATATACCTTTCGGTGTACATAATTTCATAAAGCGCCCAATCAATAACAGGACCGCCAGCCACGCCAACTTTAAATACGCCCGGGTTGCGACTCAATAATGTTGTGGTCATAAATCCGCCAAAGCTCCATCCATGCAAAGCCAATCTGTCGCCATCTACATAAGCCAATTGTTTTAGGAACTTTACGCCCGCCATTTGATCATCGTTTTCTATGGTACCCAATTTTCTGAAAGTGGCACTCTCAAACTCATGCCCTCTGTTTGCAGAACCTCTGTTGTCCATTGTAAAAACTATATAGCCTTTTTGCGCCATTAGTTGCATCCAAAGATTGCTGCCCCCTAACCATGAGTTGCTAATCATTTGTGCATGTGGACCGCCATAAACATAAATTATAACTGGATATTTTTTCTTGGCATCAAAATTTGGTGGCGTAATCATTCTGCAATTTAAAACAACGCCATCGTTCACAATGGGAAACAATTTTGTTTCGCCAAGCATAAATTCCTCAATAGGATTGGCAGCCTTCAATAACAATTGAGTGTTTTCGCCTTTGTTGTTAGTAATAAAAATCTTTCTTGGAGTGCTTATGTTAGAAAAATAATCTAAAAACAAAGAGAAATCATTGTTAAAAATGACATAATGAGTGCCTGTTTCTAAGGTCAGTTTCTTAATTTCGGTGTTGTTTAAATTCACAGAATAAATATGTCTTTCGTTAGGGCTTTCTTTTGTTGCTTCTATGTAAATAAAATTGCCAGAATTGTCTGAACCTAAAAAATTGGTAACTAACCATTTGCCTTGAGTTAATTGTTTTAGTAGTTTACCATTTGTATTATACAAATATAAATGATTAAATCCGTCTTTTTCGCTTTGAAAAATGAATTTACTTGGGTCGTTTTTCAAAAAATGGAGACCATGTTGGGGTTCCACATATTTTGCATCTCTTTCTTCAATTAGGGTTTTGTCCAATTGTCCTAAGTTAGACAAGTAAGCATTCAGAAACATCTGATTTTGACCTCTATTAACCACTGCTATATAAACTTTTTCATCATCAGGACTCCAAGAAATATTTGTCAGATATTGGTCCTTTGGCAAACCTGTTTCCAAGTAGGTGATTTGTTTAGAATTGATGTCATAAATACCCACCGTTACATGATGGCTTGCCGCTCCGGCAACAGGATACTTAAAGGTTGTCATGGTTGCGGGCATTTTTGAGTTGTCGTAAGTAGAATAATCTGTTACCATGCTTTCGTCCATTCTATAAAATGCTAGCTTATTGCCCGAAGGGCTCCAAAATAATCCTTTTGTAATTCCAAACTCGCTTCTATGCACGGTTTCGCCATAAACAATGCCTTTACCACCATCGGTTGTAATTTTTGTGCTGCCTTTGTAATCGGCAATATAAATATTGTTTTCTATGACATAAGCCACTTGGTTTTGTTTTTTTTCATATTCTTGACTCTCAGCTTCTTGCGGCAATTTTACAAGGCTAGAAAACATTCTATCATTCAATGAAAAACTTAAATATTGTGACTGAACCATTATTTTAAAACTCGAATTACTTATCCATTCAATGTTGGGGAAGTTTTTTAAACCCATTTTAACATCATATTCTTTTAAATATTTATTTAAAGCATTTATGGTTAGCGAGCTATCGATGGTCTGTTTGTCCATATTAATAATCGCCAATTTGGTGTCGGCCGAAGGGATAATGTAAGAATATATATTGCCTTCGGGCAACCACTGCAACATAGGCATGGACTTAGGCCGCAGCGATTGTTTGGTTTTTTCATCCACCATCAATATGGCTTCCGTCATTGTAAAAATTCTCTCCGATTGTGCTTGTATTTTAAAAGCAAAAGCAATAAATAAAAATAGGGCTAGGTTTCTCATGGATTAATAAAATGCAAATTTGAGGTTTTTATTTCAATATACAAGTATTTGTTTGTTTTCTTGAAATACGAAAGATTTTTTAAGAAATTTATTTAATTATAAAATCAATTTTAGAATAAAAATAGTGTGTAATGCGCAAAAAAGCAATAAAAGCAGAATCCTTAAAATGTTAATTTGCACTTCAATAAAAAAGAATATTCAACCCTTATCCTACAACCTAAAATGGCAAATAAAAGACATTGGCGGATTTAAACTAATTCCAGAACCGACATCTTCAGCCCCAACTCTAAAACTCATTTCCGTAGAAACAGAAACAATAGAATTAAATTTATATTCTATGCCCCAATATCTAGAAATGCCAACAAATGTACCCCTGTTTGATGTAGAAACTACTTTTAGCTCAAGCCCAGTTATATAATTGAAGCGTTTGTCCAGGCTAATTTGCTTACAATAACCCAAATTAAAATTAACACTATTGGCTTCAAAAGTTACAGGGTCTGCAATAATACCAATGCCAACACGGTAGCCATATTTTCCAAAGTTTTGCCTAAGCGTTAAAGAAGGGTCGCCAGTGTTGCTGAGAAATTTATTAAACGGAATAATCTGACCTAAGATGGTATTGGCATTAAACCCTAAAATGGGACGGCCATAATCGTAAGGGTCAACATAGCCTTGTTTTTTTAATTTTACAATACTTTCAGAATAAGCTTTTGTTTGAAAAACAAAAAACAATCCAATAACCATTAATATTTCATTAAATCGTTTCATATCTTAAAAATTAAAAACAAAGAATTGGGTGCCACCGGACGAAATAAAACCTGCGTTTTATTAACTCTAATAGATTTAAAATTACTGTTGTCTAAAACATATTCATATTGATTGAGGTAATAAAAACTCAAACTGCTTTCAGTAAACAATGTAATACGATTGGTGATATGCCAACTAAATCCAAAAACAGCACCGCCACCAGGCCCATTTCTTCTATTAGAAAATATGGATCTTCCATTTCCAAAATCATTAACAGTTGTTTTGTTTATTTCATCTAAATAGGAAACATCAATGCCAGCATGAACAGAAAACTTTTCAGCTATTTTTCTTCGCCATTCGTAACCCATTGTGAAAGAATAAAAATCTTTTTGGGTTGTTCTGCTGAGGGTGGCAAGATTATCGTCAGAAATATCGACATTAAAATTTGTGCCTACTCTAAAAGCGCCTTTGTCTGATTTATTTCTAATTTTTGCACCTATAATAAAAGGGCTTGTAAAAATTAAACTGCTGTTGTTTCCATTTCCTGTAAACTTCACTAGCACATCCGTTATATTGAAAAAAGGCTCTATTCTTGTTCTAGAATAATAATTTTCTTGAGCATTTGCAGAGAGAAAATGTAAAAAAAACATGTAAAAAATAAGGGTTTTCAAAATGATTAATAAATTCAAACAAAAATAATGTTTTTAGTTAAAAATAAAACTATTTTTAAAAATATATTAAAATTGTATAATAAAAACTACATTTTGAGAGCTCCATCAACAACAATATTTAATTATATATAAAAAATTATTTGAATACTTGAATATTAAATTAAATTTGCAGCCCACTATTTTGAAATAAAAATGAACAATTCAACAATTGAAAACAAATTGAATCCTTTGGATTCTATGATGAAACGCTTTGATGAGGCAGCCAACATCATTGGTTTAGACGAGTCAGTTTACGAGATATTAAAGTATCCTGCAAAGAGTTTGACCGTGAATTTGCCTGTAACCATGGACAACGGAAAAGTCAAAGTATTTGAAGGCCATAGGGTGCAACACAGCACAACTTTGGGCCCAGCAAAAGGTGGCATCAGATATTCTATGGATGTAGATATTGATGAAGTTAAGGCTTTGGCGGCATGGATGACATGGAAAACCGCAATCGTAGGCATTCCTTATGGTGGTGGAAAAGGGGGCATAAAATGCGACCCTAAAAAAATGAGCAAAGGAGAGTTGGAGCGATTAACAAGGGCTTATGCAGCAGCTTTAAGCGATTTTATTGGTCCCGACAAAGACATTCCGGCACCAGACATGAACACAGGACAACAAGAAATGGCTTGGATTGTCGATGAATATTCTAAAATTAAAGGCGCATTTACACCTGCTGTGATAACAGGTAAGCCAATTTCTTTAGGCGGTTCTTTGGGTCGTGTGGAAGCAACCGGAAGAGGGGTTATGGTTTGCACCCGTTCTGCTATTGCAAAATTGGGTTTAAGACCCGATGAATGCACTTGCATAGTTCAAGGATTTGGCAATGTGGGTTCTATTTCAGCTAAATTGATTGCATTGCTTGGTGTAAAAATTATCGGCATTTCTGATGTAACTGGCGGATATTATAATCCTGAAGGTATTTCTGTTGAAGAAGCAATCAACTATTCAAAAGAAAAAGGAAATTTAGAAGGATATAAAGGTGGAAAAATCGTAAGTAATTCAGAGTTTATAGAATTGGATTGCACTATTTTGGTGCCAGCGGCAATGGAAGACCAAATTACAGATAAAAATGCAGGAAATATTAAAGCAAAATTAATTGTTGAAGGCGCAAATGGGCCAACGAGCGCAAGTGCCGATCAAATTTTGAATGATAAAGGCATTATGGTAGTGCCAGATATTTTAGCAAATGCAGGTGGCGTAACCGTTTCTTATTTTGAATGGGTGCAAAACAGAATGGGTTATTATTGGACAGAAGAGCGCGTGAACAGAAGGGCTGATAGATTAATGAAAACAGCCTTCGACAGTGTATTTGAAAGCAGTAACAAACACAATGTTAGTATGCGAACAGCGGCTTATATCGTAGCTATTGAAAAAGTAGCAACTACACAAAAATTAAGAGGAATTTATTAAAATGACATTTCATAAAGAAGGGCATAGGATTATCTTTTTTACATTGACTGGATTAAGTATTGTTAATTTTTTGAGCTATACTTTTATTGGAGACAATATGTTCACTAAGATTTTGATGGGTTTTTCGCTGGTGTTTTTAGTTTTAATACTTCAGTTTTTTAGAAACCCATTGCGAAAAACTATTGTAAACGACAGCCATGTAATAGCGCCCGCAGACGGGGAAGTAGTAGTTATTGAGGAAGTTGAAGAAACAGAATATTTTAAAGATAAGCGCATTCAAGTTAGTATTTTCATGAGCCCTATAAATGTACATGTCAACAGAAATCCAATTTCGGGCTTGGTGAAATATGCTAAATATCATCCAGGAAAATATTTAGTAGCTTGGCACCCAAAATCATCAACTGAAAACGAAAGAACCACTGTTGTGATTGCCAATTCAAGAACAGAAGTGCTTTTTAGACAAATAGCTGGTGCATTAGCAAAACGAATTGTTTATTATGTTAAAGAAGGCCAACAAGTTCAGCAAGGCAGCGAAATGGGATTTATAAAATTTGGATCAAGAATAGATTTATATTTACCTCTAAATGCCTCAATAAATGTTGCACTTAATCAAAAAACAAGAGGCGGTGAAACCGTAGTTGCAACTTTGGCTTGATATTTGTAATTAATATTAGTAACTTTGTACTTTAAATATAAAAAAATCATGAAAAAATTAATTTTAACCTGTGCTTTATTTGTAGGTGTTGCTTTAGCCGCAAATGCACAAATCGGATCTGAGGGTTCAGTGCCTACAACAATTGTTTCACCAGTTGTTTCTCCAACAGCTGTTTCAGTAGTAACAGATTCTCCAGCGCCAGCGCAAGTTACTCCAGCAACAGCGCAAGAAACGCCAGCAAAAAAAGCTTGTTGTAAAACTAAAAAAGATGTTGGTTCTTGCGATAAAAAAGACAGCAAATCAACTGAAGCTGCTTCTGACAAAAAAGCATGTTGCAAAAAAGACGATAAAAAAGATTGTTGCAAAAAAGGCGACAAAAAAGAATGCAAATCCAAAAAAGCATAATTTTTTTAATCTAAAATTTTTTTAAAACGCTGATTTTCTTTGAAAGTCAGCGTTTTTTATTTCAATAGTTGTAAACTTTTGATAAAATACTTCATCCATATTAAAAGGATGTGACTTTTGTAACCATTTTTTCTCAAAGATTGCAAATCTTCGTTATTCATTAAAATTTTGCTTTTTAATCCTGATGAGCTTATTCCCCCATCACGCATAAAAACACTTACAAACTTGCTATAATGCACTGTAATTTGATTTTTTTTGATGGCTCTCAGCAACCAATCAAAATCGCCACTAATTTTATAGTTCGTGTCAAAATTGCCAACAGATATTAAGGATTCCTTCGTAATAAAAAAACCAGGATGGGGCGGCTGTATGCCAATGTTAAATTGCCATTTTCTAAATTTTGTTGCGTCATAATTTCTAAAAACCTTGTCAAATTGATTGTTTTTGAAAATTGAAACAGAAGAAGAAATAGCCTGCGTTCCATAAACACTAAAAAGATTGAAAAATTCACAAATGACCTCTGTGTGCGCATAAATGTCATCGGCATGCAAAAAACCAATATAATCGCCTGTTGCTTTAGCTATTCCTTTATTCAAAGCATCATATAAACCTTTGTCTTTCTCAGAAAACACTTGCATTCTTGGATGATTGAATGTTTCAATTATTGCTAGTGTTTTATCTTTAGATGCACCATCAATAATAATGTATTCAATATTAGAATAAGTTTGCGCCAAAACAGATTGAATGGTGTCAGCAATAGTCTTTTCTGCTTGATAGCAAATGGTTATGATACTAACTTTGGGATTATTCAATGATTCGGTCTTTAATTTTAATAGCTGGAATGCCTTGATAAATAGAAAATGGTTCTAAGCTTTTATTTGCAAAACTCATAACAGTCAAAACACTGTGCGATTTACAAACAACATTTGGCCCAACAATACATTTAGCGCCAATCCAAACACCATCTTCAAGTGTAATATTACCCGTCATTAGGTCAAAATGTGGTTTTTTATAATTATGATTACCGCATAATAATAGGGCGCCTTGAGATATGCAAACATTATCTCCAATAGAAACCTGAGCCAAATTATCTATCCAAACTGCTTCGCCAACCCAAACATAATTGCCAATAGCAAGTTTCCATGGATATTTAATATTTACATTAGGTTTTATTATAACACCAACACCCACTTTTGCGCCAAATAATTTTAAAAGTAAAACCTTTAACTGGTAAGAATGAAAAAATGATTGGAAAAAAAGAGCATTACAAACATACCATAAACTTCTTTTTATTAAGCCAGCACCAACATCAAACTGTTGATTAGTAAATGCTTTTAATTCAGTGGTTTTATTCATACTTACTGGCGCAAAATTAACTAACTAAATAGTTTATTATACATTTCTTCGAAATTATTATTTATAATATAATCTTTTGCAAAACCAAAAGCCGACTGCTGCCATATTTTATAGGTTTCTTCATCCATTGTATCATAAAAATTTAAAGCTTCTAAAACTTCCATTTTATCAGTTGGATTTATTTCCAATCCAATTTTATTCGATTTAATATTTTTCCATGGCGTATTATTACCAATAATAACGGGTGTAGCATAGCTAAAGCTTTCAAAAATGGCATGCCCAAAATTTTCACCTAAACTAGGCAGAATCATAACATCGTTTTTAACAAATAGTAGCTCTATTTCTGAGTGTGGCATGCTTTCAATATATTCAAACGCAATGTTTTTTGGCAAAAGCTTGCTATTTTGAATAAATTCATCAAAGTATTCCTTTCGATAAGCTGAACCACAAAATGTAATTTTTAAAGGATTTGTAAACAATTTTAATGCCTCTAACACAAGCATTGGATTTTTTTCTGGTGCTATTCTTCCTAAAAAAAGTGCATTCAAACGATTGT
>JBDNIM010000129.1:0-4708 GCA_041688295.1 Bacteroidia bacterium | reverse complement strand
TAAAACCACTTTTATTCCATTTTCATTCCTTATTAATAAATGACTGAAGTTAAGTTCTTGTTTTATAAATTTAAATTTCACTTCTGTATCCCATCTTTATTTGTATTTAGAATCATGTGTTCAAAAGTAAAGATGCTAGAAGTTAAAGCATAAACCTTCTATTTCCATCGGCTCAAATATAAACCAATATCCCAACATGCCAATTATTCACTTCCTTGCTCCACTTTTTCAATCCTTTACAGGTAAAATCCAAAATCCAAACAACTTACAACAAATATCCATTACCAAATAAGCGCTGAATCATGTAAATTTGCGACACGATTGAAATTCAAGTTTAGCATGATAAAAATATTAAATTACATTGATGGCAAAACCGTTGAACCCCTAGGCAACGAATGGTTAGACAACTATAATCCTGCCACGGGCGCTGTGTATTCTCAAATACCAAAAAGCAATGCTCAGGATGTGGAAAATGCTTTTGTGGCGGCTAAAAAGGCTGCTTTTGCTTGGCAAAATACCCCAAGCGAAAAACGCTTTTTAATTTTAAATAAAATTGCCGAACTAATAGATGAAAACAACGAAAGCTTAGCGTTGGCAGAGAGTATTGACCAAGGAAAACCACTTTGGTTGGCAAAAAACGAGATAACAAGGGCGGCCCAAAACTTTCGCTTTTTTGCAACCGCAGCCATGCAGTTTTCTTCAGAAAGCCATGCCATGGAAAACCATGCCATCAACTATACTTTGCGTCAACCCATTGGGGTTGTGGGTTGCATTAGCCCTTGGAATTTGCCGCTGTATTTGTTTTCTTGGAAAATTGCCCCGGCCTTGGCTTCGGGCAATTGCGTGATTGCAAAACCCAGCGAAATTACCCCCATGACAGCTTTTTTATTGTCCGATATTTGCATGCAAGCTGGCTTGCCTGCTGGGGTTTTGAATATTGTGCATGGTTTGGGCACCGAGGTTGGCGCGGCAATGGTGGAGCACCCGCAAATTAAAGCCATTTCGTTTACGGGCGGCACCGCCACGGGCAAACACATTGCCTCTGTTGCGGCCCCAATGTTCAAAAAATTGAGCTTAGAGTTGGGCGGCAAAAATCCCAATATTATATTTGACGACTGCGATTTTGAAAAAGCACTGAAAACCACCGTGCAGTCTTCGTTTCTCAACCAAGGTGAAATTTGTTTGTGTGGCTCTCGCATATTTGTTCAAAAAGGGATTTATCAAAAATTTAAAGATGCTTTTATTAAAGAAGTAAGCTTGCAAAAAATTGGCAATCCTTTAAATAACGATACCAAAGTGGGTGCCATTGCTAGCGAAGTGCATTTTAATAAAATCCTTTCCTACATTGAATTGGCCAAAAAAGAAGGCGGCAAAATTATTCAAGGAGGGCATGCTTTTCAGGCAGACGGGGAAAATAGCAACGGTTGGTTTATAGCGCCAACTGTGATAGAGAATTTAGCTTTTGATTGCAAAACAAATACCGAAGAAATTTTTGGCCCTGTAGTTAGTATCATGCCTTTTGAAAACGAAGAAGAAGCCTTGCTTATGGCAAATTGCACCGAATATGGACTTGCATCCACAATTTGGACCGAGAACCTAACAAGGGCGCATAACATGGCTGCAAAAATAGAAAGCGGAATTGTTTGGATAAATTGTTGGTTGCTGCGCGATTTGAGAACCCCATTTGGTGGAGCCAAAAGCAGTGGAGTAGGCAGAGAGGGCGGATTGGAAGCCATGCGCTTTTTCACTGAACCAAAAAATGTTTGTATAAAATTATAATTAATTGTCGTGCAGAATTTTGAATTTGATATAAAAAAATTGCAAGATGGCGACATCAAAATGCTGGCGCGCGCTTTGTCTTTGGTAGAAAACGGAAGCAAAGAAAGTGGTGAAATCCTAAAGGCTTTGTCTTTTGAAAAAAACACGCCAATCATTGGTATAACAGGCCCGCCAGGTGCCGGGAAAAGCAGTTTAGTAAATGCTTTAATTGGGTTGATTTTGGCTCACAATAAAAAGATAGCTGTGTTGGCCATCGACCCAAGTTCTCCGTTCAATTTTGGGTCTTTGCTTGGCGATAGAATACGAATGGCGGTCCATTTCAACAACCCCAATGTTTTTATCCGCTCGGTTTCAAACAGAGGCAATTTGGGCGGCATGTCTTCCAAAATATTTGAAATGGCCGATGTTTTAAAAAACGCAAACTTCGATTATATTTTTATAGAAACCGTTGGAGTAGGGCAAAGCGAAGTTGACATTGCTGGCTTGGCAGACACCACCGTTGTCGTGCTTGTGCCCGAAGCGGGCGATGAAGTGCAAACCCTTAAAAGCGGTTTGATGGAAATAGCAAATATTTTTGTGGTAAACAAATCGGACAGGGAAGGGGCAGATATTTTTGTAAAAAACCTGCATGCTTTGGTGCATCAAAAACCAAGCGCAGATTGGCAAATTCCGGTTATAAAAACGGTGGCTTCGGCAGACAAAGGGCTGACAGAGCTTTGGCAACAAATAGAGAACCATGCAAAAAGCGACCGAAACAATGATTATAAAATCAACCTAAGCACGGAAAAGGCATTTCAATACATCGTTCAAAAACGAATGAAAAACATTTCAAGAGCGTCTCTTTTCGAAACATTGAAAAAAGAATCAAACAAAAAAGGATTCAATTTGTATGAATACCTAGATAAAAATTATTAAAAAAAGAAGAATGATAACGATATTAAGCGGTTCGCCAAGGGCCAATAGCAACACGATAAGAGTAGCAAAAGCAATAGCAAAACAAATTAAATTAAGCCATCCATCTGAAGAAGTAGCACTGGTGGATTTTAATGGATATGATATTCCAAATTTTAACCAACAGGGTTTAAATGCCAGTCAGTTAAGCCCATGGCAAACCCATTTGGTAAACAGTATGACGCAATCGCACCTAGTTTTTGTGCTAACCCCAGAATACAATTGGATGCCAAGTGCAGAGATTTTACAGATGATACACGCTTTTGGTGGCCCAAGTTTTAAGTCAATATGGGACAATAAGGTGTTTGCCACCTGTGGCACATCCTCTGGCAGAGGAGGCAGAATGCCAGCTGTGCAATTGAACAATACCATCAATAAAATATTAAGTGTGTTTGATTTTCAGAGTTTTGTAAGTGCAAAAATGTTTGAATCTCAGTTCTCTTCTCAGGTTGTGGACGCAGAGGGAAACAGTCTTGGAAATTTGGAATATGACAAAGGTTTGGCTAACTTTGTGAACTACAATCTGAATGTAGCCAAAAAATGGTCGGTGTAAAATATTATATACTATTATTGTCCTTGCTAAGTTTTCAGTTTTTGAAAGCCCAAAGCAAAAGTTTTTATATCCATAAAGACACCATTCAACTTGCGGAAAACACAGGAAAACTTTTTGTTTTTGAAAAACTATTCAATGGGTTAACCATCATTTCTAAACATGCTATCAATTGGAAGCAAATAAAGCTAGAAATAAAAACAGACAGCAACGGACTGCAACCCTTTGAATGCAGTGCAGATGAGCATATAGAAACCCATCAAAGCAATTTAGTTACTTTTAGTGCTACCAATGTTTTTAACATCCAAGCTTTCGAAAAAATGGAACTTATATTGGTTTTTCAATATGTAGCACCACTTGGGTTGCATGTTCCTTTAAACAAAAAAAGAGATGCCAACTGCGAACAACCAAAGGGAATTATTCCTCAATCAATATGGCGCATGGGTTTAGATTCTCCAAAACTAGGCAAAACATCGAGCGAAACCCACCATTGCATTATCCACCATTCTGCCAGCGGAAACGGACAGTCCGATTATACTTTTTTGGTGCGTTCCTATTATGTTCAACATACGCAGGTAAACGGTTGGGACGATATTGGATACAATTATTTAATAGCTTCCGATGGTTCTATTTTTGCAGGAAGAGACCCCGAAACCAATCAGATTTTACAAGATGAGGTAACGGGCGCACACTTTTGTGGAAAAAACACCAACACCATGGGCGTTTGTTTAATAGGCAACTATGTGTCCATTTTGCCAAGCAATGCAATGTTTAGTACTTTGCAAGATTTGTTGGTGTGGAAATATGCCAAAGACACCCTGAATCCTAAAGGTAGTTTTGCGCATCCGTTTCCTTTGGGCAATGTTTTGCCTAGCTTAGCGACACACAGGCAAGGCTGCCCCACCACTTGTCCTGGCGATAGTGTTTTCAATCGTTTGACACAAATAAGAAACAATGTTTATAGCCAATATCAGCAGTGTTTGAAACAAACTTCTGTTGCCAATGTGCAAACAAATCCAATTATAATTCACCCAAACCCAAGTCATGGTCTTTTTAATATAAAGGGACTAGGGTTTAAAAAAATAGAAGTTTTTGATGTACTGGGACAAAAGGTTTTAAGCAGCACGGAAACCTCTTTTTTCTTGCCAAAAGGTATTCACATTGCTTTTGTTTATAATGAAAAAAATGTTTTCAAAACGATTAAACTGATTGTTGAGTAATTGGGCTATCTGAGTTTTCTGCCAAAACCAATGTAAAAACCGTGGTGTTTTTTAGGGAATTAAGCCACAAAAAAAGCTGCCGCCCAAAGGGCGGCAGCTAACAAAAAAACTATAAAGGGTTTTAATAACCTGTTTTAATTCTGGTTTTGGATAATGAGTTTTTTCACCTTGTTTGTATCTCCACAGCGGATGCTCACAAAATAAATAC
>JBDNIM010000128.1:0-2509 GCA_041688295.1 Bacteroidia bacterium | reverse complement strand
TGGATGGTGTTAAGAATCCAGAGGCTAAAATAACAGCCGTACCGCCACCCAATCCGCTTAAGTCTGCAATGTATGAAGCCACTGTTGGTGTGCCCGCAGCTGCCGTAACATCCAATACATATCTCGCAGCAGGAACAGTTATATATGGTGTAATGTTAGAATAAGCCGCATCGTTCACAAGTGTAGCTACGCCTCTAGCAATTACATCAACTGTTGGGGCATCGCTTGCGCCATGTACAACAATAAACTCAACATCGGTTAAGTTTGTAGCCGTGCTTCTAATATTGTCTTTGATAAATAAGGTAAAAGCGGTTGAATTGCCATTAGGGTTAACGGCAAAATTGCTTGGGTTTAAAACACCGTTTGCCACAGCAACATATCTTTGACCTGCGGTTAAAGTAACTGAAAAGTTTTTGATTGTATCAGCAGCAGAAGTGCTGCTACCAGGCGCAACACCAATATTTAAAACTATGCCAGAAGGCAGTGTAAGAAAAGGAGTAGCTGATCTGAATTTGAAATCGTCTAATGCCCGAACTCCGTTAACATAAATGTCAACAGTGTTAGCGCCTGGATCAGCCGAATTGTGAATGATTTGAAGGTTGGCTTGTCCATAAGTGGTTAAGGCACTTAAGCTAAACAAGCTGGTAATAAGTAGGTTTTTGAATAATTTTTTCATGTTTTTTTTAATTAATTGGTTCATGCAACAAACACCTTTTAAAGCTAAATTGTTTTGAAAAGATATGTTTTTTTTCTTTGATTTGGTATAAAATTGCGACATTAGTTTATAAGGGTTTCAAAGTCAACAAGATGCAGGAAGTGTTTTTTTTATGTTAGCAGACAAAAAAATAGGAGATAAAATGGATTTTAATTTAAGGCACCGAAAAAATAACGGAGAAATAAACCATCGTTTTGTGTCTCTATTTTTTCAAAAACGATTTAAGCTCTTTTTTATAAAATTCACTCACAAAAATATCATTAAAAACCAAATCATAGTCTTTCTTCTTAATATTTAAAGAATTATTCTGCATGGAAACAAAAATTTGATATGGAAATTGTTTGGTTTTGTTTTCAACGGTTTCATTGTTTGCTTTGAAAATAATTTCGTTGTCGTTCAGGCTGTAGTAAATTTTTAATTTAGGATTTATTGCTAGCAAATATTTCTCATAAACCTTTTTTCTTAACAAATCGGGCTGCCAACCAAGAACAAGAAAGTAAACTTTTTTGTCGGCTATCATGTGTTTTAACAACTCAATTTTACATCCCGTGCAAGAAGGCTCTTTTAATAATGTAACAAATGCCTTTTTATAATTTACGACAATGGTGTCTCCATACATGTCTCTGACAACAAAGCGAACCGTGCTTTCTGTGTTGTTTTTAAAGGAAAAAGCAAGCAGACAAACCAACGCTAATATTATTTTTCTTTGAATATCCATACTGTTATTATTGGTTCTTTGTTCTGTTACGATTTGGTGTTTATTGTTCTATATTCTGAATATGTGTTTTCTAGATTGGGAATAAACCCTTCAAAGTCAAATTTCAAATGCAAAATCATGTTTCTATAATAAATGCTAGGATAATTGGAGGAATTTAAAGGAAACCCCGCTTCTTTCATTTTAACATCTCCTATTTTTAAATATTCTTCTGTTTCTAAAAGTGAAGACACAAGTTGATTGTTGTTAATATTAATTTTGTCTAACATTCTAAGATTATATTTACAATTAGAGTCTTTAAAAAGCCATCTAACAACCAATATTGAGTCGTTCATTATGTCCAAATGTTCTATTTTGGAAATTCTATTCATGTTTTCATTGCTAATATATTTAAAGTTTTCGTCATCATTAAGTGCAAAATCATCATTAAATGTTTTTAGTGGCAACACCCAATTTGGATGATTGATTTTTATGGTGTCAATAATTTTAAGATTGGTATCAATTTTTAAAATATTGTAATCGCCAAATGTTCCTTGAAATATATATTCATTGTTGGAAGCAAATACCTTCTGTGGAGCAAAAAAAGTATATTCTAGATATTTTGATTTCAAATCCAAAGAATCAACAAATTGTCCATTTAAGCGGTATTTGTAAATGATGCTGTTATTGGTGTTTTTATAACCATAAACATAATAACTAAATAAAAACAAGCTGTTGTCCACAAGCAAAGAATGATCAATTCTATTTTTTTTTATCATTTGATACCTGTTTTCATCATTGAAAGATAAAATATGTGTTTTATCCTCTATTTCATTAATTACAATAACACTTTTATTGAAAATGAAGTTTCCAACATTCTCAACTTTGATTTTTTTAATCTTTTTTTTATCAAAATTCATTTTAATTTCTTCGTAATTGTCTAAATTAAAGAAACTTATTTCAAGTCCTTTTTTGTTTTGAAAAAGAACAGCCAAAACATTTTCGTTAACAAAAAATTTGGCATTGTCCCCAACTTGAGAGCTATTGATTTTAGCTTTATTGAAGTTTAGAACTTTGTTTAATTTGTAGTTCATGGAAAC